>CBJMQH010000061.1:0-15068 GCA_966431825.1 uncultured Trinickia sp. | reverse complement strand
TCGATCCATCGTCGTAAGCGCGCAGGTTGTAGCCGCACTTGCGCGCGGCGGCGATACAGAACTCGTTTTGGATGTCGTCGGGGCCACGTGTGGCCACGCGGCCGAATCCGACCATTGATGACACGGGTGCGCAGCCAGCGCGCCCAATCGACTCGGCAGTAGATGATGAACGCCCCCACACCCCCCGGCTTCCGTTGCGGCATGATCGCGATCGTCGGCCGTCCGAACGTCGGCAAATCAACGCTCATGAACGCGCTGGTCGGTCAGAAGATCAGCATCACGTCGCGCAAGGCGCAGACGACGCGTCACCGTATCACCGGTATCCATACGTTCGAGGACGCGCAATACATCTTCGTCGATACGCCGGGCTTTCAGACGCAGCATAGCGGCGCGTTGAACCGCTCGCTCAATCGCGCGGTGACGTCGACGCTGACCTCGGTCGATGCGATTCTGTTCGTCATCGAAGCGGGCCGGTTCGGCCCCGACGATCAGAAGGTGCTCGACCTGATTCCGCCGTCGGTCCCGACGCTGCTCATTGCCAACAAGCTCGATCGTGTGACCGACAAGCAGTCGCTGTTTCCGTTCATGCAGAAGATGAGTGCGCTGCGCGATTTCAAGGAAATCGTGCCGCTCTCGGCCAAGCAGCCCGAAGATATCAAGCGCCTGCTGACGATTACGAAGGCGTATTTGCCCGAAGGGGAGCCGATCTACGGCGAGGACGACCTGACCGATCGCAGCGAGCGGTTCCTGGCCGCCGAGATCCTGCGCGAAAAGGTGTTCCGCTGGACGGGTGACGAGCTGCCCTACACGAGCACGGTGCTGATCGAGAAGTTCGAGACGGAAGGGCGCCTGCGGCGCGTGTTCGCCACGATCCTTGTCGATCGCGACATGCACAAGGCGATGATCATCGGCCAGAAGGGCGCGAAGCTCAAACAGATCAGCACGGAAGCCCGGCTCGACATGGAGAAGCTGTTCGACGGCCCCGTCTACCTCGAAACGTTCATCAAAGTGAAGAGCGGCTGGGCCGACAACGAAGCCGGCCTGCGTGCCTATGGGTACGAATGAGGCATCGGCCCTAGCCGGCGCCCCGCACGACGATACCGGCGAGACGGCCCCCGCATCGCGTGCCAGGCGCGCCGCGGACGCAGCGGGTCGTGTCGATGAAGACGTGGCCGGCCATGATGCCGCGCTGAAGCGGCACGTGCGCGCGCAGCGGCGCGCGTCCCGCGCCTCCGAGTATCGCATCGCCGAGCAGCCGGCCTTCGTGCTGCACAGCTACCCCTATCGCGAAACGAGTCTGATCATCGACGTGTTCTCGCGCGATCATGGGCGCGTCGCGCTCGTGGCGAAGGGGGCAAAGCGGCCCCATTCGGCGCTGCGCGGTGTCTTGCAGACGTTCCAGCCGCTCACGCTGTCGTGGTCCGGCAAATCGGAGATGCGCACGTTGACCGCGGCCGAGTGGGTCGGCGGCATGCTGCCGCTGACCGGCGATGCGCTGTTCAGCGGCTTCTATGTCAACGAACTGCTCGTGAAGTTCTGCGCGCGCGAAGACCCCCATCCTCCGCTGTTCAATCATTACGTCGTCACGCTGACGCGGCTTGCGCACGACGAGCCGCCCGTCCAGGTGTTGCGTTCGTTCGAACGCGTGTTGTTGCGCGAGACGGGCTATGCGCGCTCGCTCGACCGCACGGCGGCGCGGCGGCCCGTGGCGGCAGAGGGACGTTACGTGGTCGATCCTCAGCGCGGGGTGCGCGAGGCGACCGACGATCTGCCCGCGCAATGGCCCGTGGTATCGGGTCAGACGTTGCTCGATATGGAGCGCGACGATTACCATCGTGGTCAAACGGTTGCGCAAAGCAAAACGCTGATGCGCTTTCTGCTCAACACGTATCTGGGCGGCTCGCCCCTTGCGACGCGCCAGATCCTTCTCGACTTGCAGAACCTATGAGCTTTTTCCTCACGTCGCCGAACGCGATCGACCTCGGCGTCAACATCGATCATGTCGCCACGCTGCGCAACGCGCGCGGCACCGCGTATCCGGACCCGATCCGGGCCGCGCTCCTCGCCGAAGACGCCGGCGCTGATGCGATCACGTTGCACTTGCGCGAAGACCGTCGTCATATCGTCGACGCCGACGTGCGTGCGCTGCGCTCGCAGCTGAAAACGCGGATGAACCTCGAATGCGCGGTCACGCAGGAGATGCTCGACATAGCCTGCGAGGTGCGCCCGCACGATGTCTGCCTCGTGCCCGAGAAGCGCGAGGAGCTCACGACCGAAGGCGGGCTCGACGTGGCCGGCCGCTTCGAAGCCGTCCGTGCGGCGTGCCGTCAGCTGGCCGATGCCGGTTCGCGCGTGTCGCTGTTCATCGACGCCGACGAAACGCAGATCCGTGCCGCCCGCGATGCGGGGGCGCCGGTCATCGAGCTGCATACGGGGCGTTACGCCGACGCGCACGATGCGCGGGCACAGCAGGCCGAATATGAGCGCATCGTCGAAGGCGTGCGATTGGGCGCGTCGCTCGGATTGAAGGTCAATGCGGGGCATGGCCTCCATTACACGAACGTCCAGCAGATCGCGGCGATCGAGGGCATCGTCGAGCTCAACATCGGGCACGCGATCGTCGCGCAGGCGATCTTCGCGGGATGGGACAACGCCGTGCGCGAGATGAAGGCGATCATGGTCGCCGCGCGTCTTGCCGCGACGCACTGACGGCGGTCCGTCGTCATGGCGATCTATGGCATCGGGACCGACATCATCCAGGTGAGCCGCGTGGCGGCTGTCATGACGCGCACGGGCGGACGCTTTGCCGAAAAGGTGCTGGGCCCGGACGAGCTGCGCATTTACGAAGCGCGGAATGCCCGCTCGGCTGCGCGCGGCCTGGCGTTCCTCGCCACGCGTTTTTCGGCGAAAGAAGCCTTTTCGAAGGCAATCGGGCTCGGCATGCATTGGCCGATGACCTGGCGCGCGCTCCAGACGCTGAACGAGCCGAGCGGCAAGCCCGTCGTCGTGGCTTCCGGCGAGCTGGCGCAGTGGCTTGCCGAGCGGCGGATCACGGCACAGGTCACGATCACCGACGAACGCGATTACGCCGTCTCTTTCGTTATCGCCGAGTCGGATTTGCCGCCGCCGGCTGCCTCCCGAACCTGACGGTGCGTCGCGAGGGGCAGCGCCTTCCGGTGCTGTTTGCTTCGCCGCCCTCATTTCCTCCGTCTTCCTTTTGTGGCTCTTCAAATGAAAACCATGCCCGGCCCGGTGATGCTCGACGTCGAAGGCACGACGCTCACCGAAGATGACGTGCGCCGTCTCGCGCATCCGATGACGGGTGGCGTGATCCTGTTCGCCCGCCACTATGAAAACCGTGCGCAGCTCGTGGCGCTGACCGATGCGATCCGCAACGTGCGCGAGGACCTGCTGATTGCCGTGGACCACGAGGGCGGGCGCGTGCAGCGTTTTCGCACCGACGGGTTCACGGTGCTGCCCGCGATGCGACGGCTCGGTGAGCTCTGGGACCGCGACGTATTGCAAGCGATGAAAGTGGCGACGGCGGTCGGCTACATCCTCGCTGCCGAACTGCGTGCCTGCGGGATCGACATGAGTTTCACCCCCGTGCTCGACCTCGATTACGGCCGGTCGAAGGTGATCGGCGACCGCGCGTTCCATCATGACCCGCGCGTCGTGACGCTGCTTGCGAAGAGCCTGGATCACGGGCTCGCGCTTGCAGGCATGGCCAACTGCGGGAAGCACTTTCCGGGGCACGGCTACGCGCTTGCCGATTCCCATGTCGCGCTGCCCGTCGACGATCGCCCGCTCGAGCGCATCCTCGAGCAGGACGCCGCACCCTACGACTGGCTCGGTATGGCTTGCTCGGCCGTGATCCCGGCGCACGTGATTTATTCGCAGGTCGATCCGAAGCCGGCCGGTTTCTCGAAGGTCTGGCTCGAAACCATCCTGCGCGGCAAGCTGCGCTTCACGGGGGCCATCTTCAGCGATGACCTGTCGATGGAAGCGGCCCGCGCGGGCGGCAGCCTGACCGAGGCGGCCCAGGCTGCCCTCGAGGCCGGTTGCGACATGGTGCTGATCTGCAACCAGCCGAAGGCGGCGGAAACGGTATTGACCGAGCTGACCTATGCGCCATCGAAGGCATCGGTTCGCCGACTGAAGGCGATGCGCCCGCGCGGCAAGGCGCTGATGTGGGACAAGCTCGTGGCGCGTCCCGAATATCTCGAAGCGCAGGCGCTGCTGCGCGCCGCGCTCGGATAAGAAACGCCAGCGCGACGGGCCGCGGACTTCAGGACAGCTTCATCCGCTGCAGCTTGTTGTAGAGCGTCTTCGGGCTGATGCCGAGCAGCGTCGCGGCCCGGTGGCGGGTTCCGCCGACCGCGTCCAGCGTCGCCCGGATCAAGAGGTCTTCCACGTCGCACAACGGCGTGCCGACCGCCACCTGCACGCTGCCGCCGTTCAGGCGCCGCCCGTTGGTCCCGGACATTTCGTCGGCCCGCAGCGTATCGATGACCTCGCCCGAGACGTTGTAGGCGCGCCGCACGCGTTCGTGCAGCTCGCGCACATTGCCCGGCCAATCGTAGGCAAGGCATTCACGTACGAGGTTAGGTCCGATCCGCTTGTTCACGGTAGCCAAGCCGCTTGCGTTGATTTCGCGGTTCAGGTCGTCGACGAGCGCCTCGGCGAGCAGCACCGCATCGTCGTCGCGTTCGCGCAGCGGTGGCACCGTGAAGGCCGCGGCGTCGAGTCGCAACCAGAGGTCTTCGCGCAGCATGCCTTCGGCCACCGCCTCGCGCACGGGCTTGCGGGTGGCCGCCACGATGCGGCAGTCCACGCCGATCTGATTGGTGCCGCCGACGCGCATGTAAGTCTGCGAGTCGAGAGCGCGCAGCAGGGCTTCCTGATGGGCCAGCGGCAACTCGACGATCTCGTCGAGAAACAGCGTGCCGCCGGTGGCCTGTTCGAAGAGGCCCGGCTCGCGGCGCTCGCCACCGAGCGCCGGGGCCGCTTCCTGCCCGAACAATACGCTGTCGAGCCCTCGCTCGGCGCTGATTTCGCGCGCGTAGGCGCGGCAATCGAAGACGACGAACGGCCCTTTGCGCCGCCGGCTCATCTCGTGCAATGTCCGTGCGGCGACTTCCTTGCCGGCACCGGCTTCGCCGCAGATGAGGACGGCGGTTTCGGTCGGCGCAAGGCGTTCGATCGAATCATAGACATGCGCGATGGCGTCGCTGCGGCCGATCATCGGCCCGAACCGCCCGAGCCGGCGCAGCGTCGCCTTCAGCGTCTGGACTTCCTCGGTCAGCTCGTAAGGGCGGGGGATGCGCGCCAGCAGGCTGCGCAGCCGCGGGATGTTCACCGGCTTGAGCAGATAGTCCCAGATGCCGTGGCGCAACCCCTCGATCGCACTTTCGACGGTGGCATTGCCTGTCATGACGATCACGGGGACGACGCCGTCGGGCTGCGCCGGCAGGTTGTGCAGCAGATCGAGGCCGCCGCCGTCGGGCAGATTCAGGTCGATGAGGACCACATCGGGGATGAAACGGGACAGCGCCGCCCGGGCTTCGGCGAGCGTAGCGGCCGTATCGACGGAAAAACCGTCGGCCGCAACGATCGCGGAAAGGCCCGAAAGGCTGTTGGGATCGTCTTCGACAATCAGGGCGTGTGGCATGGCTTGGCGACTCAATCCAGTGGGAATTCGATGACCCGTCGGCGCTCTCGATTGTCAGACGCCATGCACGGGAGCACGTTACGGCACAAACGGGCAATTCGAGCAATAAGCATGGACCGTGCCAATGCATATCGGTTCGTAAAAACAAGGACTTGCGAAAGCTTGTCCCGCCCGCGGTCGCGCACGTCCGGTCAATCGGTAAAGAGTGACCGGTAAAGTTTTCTCAAACATACACGAGTCATACGAAAAAAAAAGCGCCCAAAGGGGCGCTTTTTCACTCGCGGCGGTGTCGGTAGAACAACCGGCCTGCGCGAGTGGACTCGCTCGCGCTTTACGCGCGGCTGCGATATTCGTTCGTACGCGTGTCGATTTCGATCTTGTCGCCGATGTTGCAGAACAGCGGCACTTGCAGCTCGAAGCCCGTGTTGATCTTGGCCGTCTTCAGCACCTTGCCCGACGACGTGTCGCCCTTCACGGCCGGTTCCGTATAGCTGATCTCGCGCACGAGGGTGGTCGGCAGTTCGACCGAGATCGCCTTTTCGTTATAGAACACCACTTCGCACGCCATGCCGTCTTCCAGGTAGTTGAGCGCGTCGCCCATCATTTCCTGCTCGACTTCGTACTGGTTGTAGTCGGCGTCCATGAACACGTACATCGGATCGGCGAAATACGAATACGTCACTTCACGACGCTCGAGCACGACAACGTCGAACTTGTCGTCCGCCTTGTAAACCGCTTCCATGCCGGCGCCCGTCAGCAGGTTCTTGAACTTCATCTTGACGACGGCGGCGTTACGGCCCGATTTGTTGTATTCGGTCTTTTGCACGACCATGGCGTCGCTGCCGATCATCACGACGTTACCGGTGCGCAGTTCCTGAGCGATCTTCATAAAAAAACGTGTCCTTGCGAATGGAATGGCTTGCCTGTTGCTCAACGACGCGTCCCGTCTCCCGGTGACCGACTCGGTGATCGGGTCGGTTACCAAGACACGCAACAAGAACCGGGCGGCGCGATGCCGCCTGACAAAAGCCGTGGCAAAGGCGCAGGGCAAAGCCGCGCCGAAAGCAGGAAGGCCGTTGGAGATAACCGCTTATTTTAACTGGCTTTTTGCGAATTGCGCTAGGTTCGATGCGAGATCGCCGACGGCAGCCAGTTCGCGTGCCCACTCCCGGGCGCGCAAGTCGTAGGCCTGCCGGTGCTGCCAGAAGTCGCCCCAATCGGCGTGGCCGACGCCGTTCCAGGCATGCCAGAAGCGGGCGAGCGCCGCCGCCGCCGGTGCCGCAAGGCCGGCGCCGCAGTGCGCGAGCGCCGCGTCGAGCTTGGGCAAATGGGCGTCGTCGGCCTGCGGGTAGATGTGCCAGACAAATGGACGCTCGGCCCATTGAGCACGGACGAACGAGTCTTCCCCCCGGACGAAGTTCAGATGGCTCGCCCAGAGCAGCGCGTCGTATTCGGGCTGCGGCGCGAATGCGAGCCCGTGCGCGCGCAGGCTACCGCTTTCGGCGCGCATCCGGGCGGAAAACGCGGGAAGGCCGAAAAAGCGTGCAAGCGCGCCCGATATCCTGCCCTCCGGCACGAGCAGCACGACGGGCGTCGGGGAATCGCGCCACTGCGCGAGCAAGCCGTCCAGGACGGGGTTCTCGTAGGCGAACAGCGAGACGACCGTGGCGTGTGGGGCCGGTGGTGGGCCGCCCGTGACCTGTTGCCACCAGGCGGCGCGTGCGTCGTCGCTGCCCTCGAACGCTGCACGGGCCGCGTCGAGCGAGCCCTCCTTGAGTACGCCGCCCGTCCCGGGGCCGAGCCCGGGAAAAAAGAACGTCTTCGTCAGACGATAGCGCGCATGGGGCGAGGGCAACAGATGGCACTCGGCCACCCAGTCCTCCGCGCTCAGATATTCGAGATTGATCCAGACGGGCGCGCGTTCACGGCGTGCCATCGCCGCGACATAGGCGCTCGGGAGCTCGCAGGCGAAGGCTTCGATCACGACGTCGGCTACGTCGAGCCGCTCGCCCGCCTGGGCAGGTTCGTGCCAGTGTTCGACGACGATGCCGTCGATCTGCTGGCGCGTCCGATCGATGTCGAGCGCCGGGCACAGCCGCGCGAACGTATGCAAGTCGTCGACGAGCAGCCGGACCTGCCAGCCGTGCTCGTTGGCGAGCTGACGCGCGAGGCGCCAGCACACGCCAACATCGCCGAAATTGTCGATGACGGCGCAAAAGAGGTCGCACGCAATCGGCTCGGCGCGGCTCGGTGCGCTCTGCGGTTGCGCTTGCGCTTGCGGTTGCGGTTGCGTATCGGCGCCCGGCGGGCGCTGCGCAGGGGCGGCTTCGCGTGGCTTGGAGTCGGACATGGGGCGGTAGGTTTCTGGGTTCGACGGACCGGTTCGATCGGTGGCTTGGCGGCGAGCGTTGCGGCTGGCCGGCGGGCGCAGGTGCGGCTTCGGGGGCCGGCCGCAGGAACCATCGGAAGCAAATGGTCTAAACTGCGGGTCAGGTCCAGCTGGACGCGCGGTCTGAACCGGCGATTCTAAAGCAGACCCATGTGCTGCATCGCGGCGCTTCACCCGATCTATTGCATGACCCACTCCGACGCTTCCGCATCCGTTTCGTTCGAGCCCCGGCAGGTACTCGCTCAGCTGCCGCACATGCCCGGCGTCTACCGCTATTACGACGCGCAAGGCGACGTGCTGTACGTGGGCAAGGCGCGCGATTTGAAAAAGCGCGTATCGAGCTATTTCACGAAAACGTTGCTCTCGCCGCGTATCGCGTTGATGGTCAGCCGGATCGCGCGCATCGAGACGACGGTCACGCGTTCCGAAGCCGAGGCGTTGCTGCTCGAGAACAACCTGATCAAGGCGCTCTCGCCGCGCTACAACATCCTGTTTCGCGACGACAAGTCCTATCCGCTCCTGAAGTTGACGGGCCACGCGTTTCCACGCATGGCCTACTACCGGGGGGCGGTCGACAAGAAGAATCAGTATTTCGGACCGTTTCCCAGCGCATCGGCCGTGCGCGAGAGCATCCAGATCCTGCAGCGCGTGTTCCAGTTGCGCACCTGCGAGGACTCGGTGTTCAACAACCGCACGCGGCCTTGCTTGCTGCATCAGATCGCGCGTTGCACGGCGCCCTGCGTCGGGGCGATCAGTGAGGAGGACTACGCACGCGACGTCAACAATGCCGCGCGTTTTCTGATGGGGCGGCAGAACGAGGTCATGAAGGAGCTGGAGACGAAGATGCATGCGTTCGCGGCCGAGCTGCGGTTCGAGCAGGCCGCTGCCGTTCGCAACCAGATGAGCTCGCTGTCCACCGTCCTGCATCAACAGGCGATCGAAGTGGGCGGCGACAGCGACGTCGACATCCTCGCGGTCGTGGCGCTCGGTGGACGCGTCTGCGTCAACCTGGCGATGGTGCGCGGCGGCCGGCATCTCGGCGACAAAGCCTATTTCCCCGCGCATCTGGACAGCGCACTCGGCGTGGGCGAGCTCGACGAAGCCGCAACGGATGCTGCGGCGGATGAAGCGTCAGCGGCGGCTGCGCCGGCTCAGGCAGCATCTCAGCTGTCCGACGTGCCGGAGATGCCCGCCGCCGTCTCGCAGGCAGGCGACGACATCGGATGCGCGACGAACGCCGACGGGACTTCGAGCGACGACGCCGTCTCGAGTATCGAGGCCGAAGTGCTCGAGGCTTTCATCGGCCAGCACTACGCCGGCAATCGTATTCCGCCGGTTCTCATCGTCAGTCATGCGCCGGCGAGCCGCGAACTCGTCGATCTGCTCGCAGAGCAGGCCGGACACAAGGTCAGTCTGTTGCGCCAGCCGCAGGGACAGCGGCGCGTCTGGCTCTCGATGGCCGAAAACAACGCTCGACTTGCCCTCACGCGGCTGCTCTCGGAGCAGGGATCGCAACAGGCGCGTACGCGTGCGCTCGCGGAGACGCTCGGACTCGAATCGGACGACCTCGCGCACCTGCGTATCGAGTGCTTCGACATCAGCCACACGATGGGCGAGGCGACGCAAGCCTCTTGCGTGGTCTACCGCGACCACAAGATGCAGTCCGGCGAGTACCGCCGATACAACATCACGGGCATCACGCCCGGCGACGACTACGCGGCGATGCGTCAGGTGCTGACGCGGCGCTACGAGAAACTCGTCGCGCTGGCGGCGCAAAATGCGTCCGATCGTGCCTCCGAACTGCAGCCCGATGCGGCGGCCGATCCGAACCGCGCCGCCGATGCTGCCGAACCGCTGGCGGGCGGCGGCGTGCTGCCGAACATCGTCCTCATCGACGGCGGCAAGGGCCAGGTGGAGGTCGCCCGGCAGGTGTTCACCGAACTCGGCCTCGACCACTCGATGCTCGTCGGCGTCGCAAAAGGCGAGGGCCGCAAGGTGGGCCTCGAGACGCTCGTGTTCGCGGACGGGCGGGCGCCGCTCGAACTGGGCAAGGAGAGTGCCGCACTGATGCTCGTTGCGCAGATCCGCGACGAGGCGCACCGGTTCGCGATCACGGGCATGCGCGCCAAGCGGGCCAAGACGCGGCAGACCTCGCGTCTCGAAGAACTCGAGGGCGTAGGGGCGAAGCGCCGCCAGCGCCTGCTCGCGCGCTTTGGCGGATTGCGCGGCGTCGTTGCGGCCAGCATCGACGACTTGGCGAGCGTCGAGGGGATATCCCGGGCGCTGGCCGAACAGATCTACCGTCAGTTGCACTGACGGCCGGGCCACCCCCGCGCGTCGGCTCGGCTTGTGGCTGTTCCGTCGACACGGCACAATGGCGTCTCCTTATCCACCGTTCGCCCAACACGCAGCCGTTTGCTCATGCCGTTCAACTTTCCGATCTTACTGACGTGGCTGCGGATCGTGCTGATTCCGCTCGTCGTGGGCGTGTTCTACGTACCCGATTCGATGATGAGCGCCGAATACCGCAACGCGGCGGCGGCCACGGTCTTCGTCCTCGCGTCGCTGACCGATTGGTTCGACGGCTACCTCGCGCGTAAATGGAACCAGACTTCGGCGTTCGGTGCATTTCTCGACCCGGTCGCCGACAAGCTCATGGTCACGGCCGCGCTGCTCGTTTTGCTGCAGCTCGCGCGCCTCGATGCAGCGATCGCGCTCGTGATCGTCGGCCGTGAAATCGCGATCTCGGCGTTGCGCGAATGGATGGCGCAGATCGGTGCGTCCAAGAGCGTGGCCGTCAATCAGCTCGGCAAGTTCAAGACAGCCTGCCAGATGGTGGCGATTCCCATGTTGCTCTACTACGGCCCGGTACGGCTTGGCCCCGTGGTATTCGACGCGCGCGTCTGGGGGCTCTGGCTCATCTATCTGGCCGCCGTCCTCACGATCTGGTCGATGTTCTATTACATGAAGCTCGCGTGGCCCCAAATCCGCGAGCGTGGCGGGATGCGCTGATCGGCTTCGCTTCCTGAGCGGATCTGTCTGTCGCGGTTCTCCACGTGACTGATTCGGCGCGCCTTGTCGTTAGCCGAGTGCGCGGGCGACCGTGCCGACGACCTCGTCCCAGGCGCCCGGGGTGGACTGCCGAACGATCCGGGCGCTCGGATACCAGGGGCTTCTCAATGGGTCTGTGAACCAGCGCCAGTCGGCTGCGAATGGCAGCATGAGCCACAGCGGCCGTCCCAGGGCGCCGGCCAGATGCGCGATCGACGTATCGACGGAGACGACGGCTTCGAGCCGCTCGACGATGGCGGCCGTATCGGCGAAGTCGCGGATCCGAGTGTCGAAGCAATGAATCGAGGCGGTGTGTCCGTACTCGGCGAGCGCCTGCCGATCGGCTTCGGTGAGATGCGGCTGCAGCACGATCCAGTCGATGTCGGGCAGCGCAAAGAGCGGTGCGAGTGCGGCGACCGGCATTGCCCGGTTTTCATGCGCCTGGATGCGTCCGGACCATGCCAATCCGATCTTGCGCTTCGCATGGCCACCGAGCGAGCCGCGCCAGCGGCGCCGATAGGCGGGCGGTGCTTCGAGATAGCGGTCTGGTGCCGGCAACGTGTCCGGCGTCGTGCCGAGCGCGAACGGCAGGCTCAGCAGCGGACAGTGACGATCGGCGCTCGGACGCGGTGCTTCGAGCGAGACGAGCCCGACCCGCCATTGCTGCGCTGCCGGCGCGAGGAGCGGCAGCAGTTCCGGTTGGACGGCGAGCACGACGCGCGCCGCCCGGGCGCGTGCGAGCGGCACAAAACGGACGAAGTGCAGCGTGTCGCCGAAGCCTTGTTCGGCTTCGATCAGCAGTGTGGCATCGGGGATCGGCTCGCCAAGCCAGCGCGCGGGCAGGGCGGCCGCCCGGTGATCCGATGGCGCGCTGCGCGCCGCGGCTGCAATGTCGAGCCGCGACTCGTAGGCGGGCAGCCCGCGCGCGAAGTCGCCGAGCGTGAGCAGCGTCAGCGCGCGGTTGAGCTGCGCTGAGGCAAGCGTCGGCCGCAGGCGCAGCGCCTGATCGAAGGCCCGCAGTGCGGCGTCGTACGCGCGCAGCGCATGGTGCGCGTTGCCAAGGCTCAGCCATGCCAGCGCCAGATGCGGATCGAGTCCCACGGCGCGCTCGAGTGGCGGCACCGCCTGAGCATGAAGCCCAAGCGCGGAAAGCGCATTGCCGAGGCCGAGCAGCGCCGGCGGAAAGGCCGCCTGGAGCGCGAGGGCGGCCTCGAACGCCTTCACGGCTTCGGCATGACGGCCGATCGCATCGAGTGCATTCCCGAGGTTGAAATGGGCGGCGACGAAGCGTGGCTCGCGCGCAACGGCGGCCTCGAAGTGGGTGAGGGCGTCGCTCGTGCGGCCGAGCGCGGCGAGCGCCATCCCGAGATTGTTGTGCGCGCCCGCGTGATCGGGGCGCAGCGCCAGCGCGCGCGAAAACGCCTCGATGGCCTCGTCGTGGCGTCCGAGCGCGTGCAGCGCGTTGCCGAGGTTGTTATAGGTGGACGGATCGCCGGGCTGCAGGCGCAGCGAGCGCCTGAATGCATCCACCGCGTCGGCGTGCCGCTCGGCCGCCGCGTAGGCATTGCCGAGGTTGTAGTGGGCGAGCGCGAACTCGGGCGCCAGGGTGAGCGCGTTGCGGAACCGGTCGATCGCATCGTCCAGCTTGCCGAGCGCCTTCAGTGCGTTGCCGAGGTTCAGCTGCAGCGCCGGATCGTCGGGGCGCAGCGCGACGGCGCGGCCGACGAGATCGACTGCTTCGGCGTTACGCCCCTGCTGATGGCGCAGGACGCCGAGCAGGTGCAAGGCATCCGCGTGGACGGGGTCGGCGTCGAGGGCGGCGCGGTAGTCGCGCTCGGCGTCGGCGAGTCGTCCGTCGCGATGGGCTGCGAAGGCGCGGGCGAGTAGCGATTCCATGACGGCGGTGGAGCGAGTGAGCGAAGCGGCGAACGCGGCATTGTCCCATACTCGCCGTGCAACGCCCGCTTGCCGCGCTGCAGCGATCTCGTTGACCGGCGCCCGCTCGGCCGCTCGATGCGCACTGGAGCATCGAATTGGCGCACCGCGTCGCAGCACGACGACAGGGCGCAAAGGGCGGCGGCGTACACTACTGCCGATGAACGTCCGTTCGCCGGAGAACAAGTATGGCCGCCGCCATCCTCCAGAATGCGCATGCGCAGCCGGTGTTGGTCGTCGGTGCAGGGCCTACCGGGCTCGCTGCCGCAATGAGTCTTGCGCGAGCGCACGTCAGGGTGCGCTTGATCGATCGTGCGCGGGAGCCGGCCGCGCATACACGGGCGATCGGCATCCAGGCGCGCACGCTCGAACTGTTCGAGCAGCACCGGATCGTCGAGTCGTTCCTCGATCTCGGCCACCGGCTGCGCGCTGCGAACCTGTACTCGAACGGGCATCGGCTTGCCCGGCTCGACTTCGATCCGCTGCAGACGCGCTACCCCTATCTGCTTTGTCTCGATCAGTCGATCACCGAACGGCTATTGACCGAACATCTCGCTGCCTTCGACGTGCAGATCGAGCGCGGTGTCGAGCTCGTGCGTTGCCGGCAAGGGACGGCCCATGTCGAAGCCTCGCTCGTGCATGCGGATGGTCGCGAAGAGACCGCTTATGCACCGTTCGTCGTCGCGGCGGATGGTGCACACAGCACGCTGCGGCAT
Source organism: uncultured Trinickia sp. (assembly GCA_966431825.1). Classification (GTDB taxonomy): domain Bacteria; phylum Pseudomonadota; class Gammaproteobacteria; order Burkholderiales; family Burkholderiaceae; genus Trinickia. The sequence continues at coordinate 1,306 of CBJMQH010000061.1, read as the reverse complement.
CTGCTCGGTCTCAAGTTCGAGGGCAAGACGTTGGAGCAGCGTTTTCTGCTCGCCGATCTTCGTGCCGATTCCGATCTGGCCGAGGACGAATTTCATCTTTTCGCGTCGGGAGAAGGCTTGGCCGGGCTGTTCCCGATGGGTGACGGCCGGCACCGGTTCATTGCCGACGATCCGGGTGCACTCGATGCCGCCTACCGGCGCGAGGCGCCGCAAGCACAGGATGCGACGGATGAATCGAACGGGCTGGGGACGCACGGCCACCCCGACGGTACCGCGCCGTTGGACAACGAGTATGCGCTCGCGCTCTGCAGATTGGCCGCTGCCCGACGTGCGCATCATCCGCTCGCGCTGTCCGCGCTCGGCTGGTGTTCGATGTTTCAGGTCAATAGCCGGATGGTCGAGCGTCTGCGCGCCGAGCGCGTATTTCTTGTCGGCGATGCGGCACACATCCACAGTCCGGCCGGTGCGCAGGGAATGAACACGGGGATTCAAGATGCGCTGAACCTCGGGTGGAAGATCGCGCGCGTACTGGGTCACGGCGCACCGGACCGCCTGCTCGATACCTATCATGCCGAGCGACATCCGATCGAACGCGACGTGCTGAGGCAGACCGCATTCATCATGCAAATGGCCGAGGCGGAGCGTGGCCCGCTGAAGCTGCTGCGGGAGCGGGCGATGCCGATCCTCGCCGCGTTCGGCCCGTTGCGTGACGCCGCGCGCTCGATCGTCAGCGAATTGTCGATCCAATACAGGCGCAGTCCGCTCACGCTCGAGCGCGTGCTCGACGGCGGCCCGCGCGCCGGTGAGCGGGCGCCCGACGCCGTCGTGCACGTTCTCGACGGACCGCTCGGCCGAGCACCGGGCACGTGCCGCATCTACGATCTGCACGATCCGGCCTGCTTCTCGTTGTTCATCTTGATGCGGCTGCCGTCCGGCACCGAAACGTTGCTCGACGCAACGGGGGCGCTTGCTGCACCGCCGCTTCCGGCCGACGCCGACCTCGATCGGCTCGGCGCCGCGATCGAAGCGGCGCTGCCGGGCAGCGTACGAGTCTGGCGCGTGACCGACGCGCGGGCGGACGGCGGGCCGACGTTAGCCGAAGCGTACGGACGGGCGCGCCCGGGCTTCTATCTGGTTCGGCCTGACGGCTACATCGGTGCGCGCGGCCGCCCGAATTCCGATCTGAGTGCGCTCGTGCGGCACTGTGAGAGCTGGTTCGGGGCGGCGCGCGTGGAACTGCCGCGCTGACGATCGGGGTTCGCGCGCGAGACGCGCCTTCAGTGGGCCGGCTCGGCCGGCGTCAGCG
>CBJMQH010000060.1:0-15179 GCA_966431825.1 uncultured Trinickia sp. | reverse complement strand
GGCCGACGGCCTGCTCGCGCGCACGATCGACGGCTATCGGCCACGCGCCTCTCAAATCGACATGGCGCGCGCGGTCGCGGCTGCCATGGAGGCCTCGGGCCGCGCGATGCCCGAGCCGGCCATGTTCGAGAAGGCGCGGCTCCCCGCGCGACGCCTGCAGGCGGGCGCCGACGGGGCGGCTGCCGGGGCTTCCGTTGAGGTCGCGGCGAGCGACGCTGCCAACGGCGCCGATGCCGATGCCTCCGCCGGCGAAAACACGCTCATCGTCGAAGCCGGCACGGGCACCGGGAAAACCTACGCTTATCTGGTGCCGGCCATGCTGTGGGGCGGCAAGGTCATCGTCTCCACGGGCACGAAGCACTTGCAGGATCAGCTGTTCCTGCGCGACATCCCGACCGTGCGCGACGCGCTTGCCGTGCCCGTTTCCGTTGCGATGCTCAAAGGGCGGGCGAACTACCTCTGTCACTACTATTTGCAGCGCACGGCCGACAACGGGCGCCTGCCGTCGCGCCAGGAGACGGCGCACCTGCAGGAGATCGTGCGCTTCGCCAAGATCACGCGTACCGGCGACAAGGCCGAGCTCGCGAGCGTGCCCGAGACGGCACAGGTCTGGCCGATGGTGACGTCGACGCGCGAGAACTGCCTCGGCCAGGAATGCCCGCACTACAAAGACTGTTTCGTCATGCAGGCGCGGCGCGAGGCACAACAGGCCGACATCGTCGTCGTCAATCACCATTTGTTCTTCGCCGACATCATGCTGCGCGACACCGGCATGGCCGAGCTGCTGCCGACGGCGAACACCGTGATCTTCGACGAAGCCCATCAGCTGCCCGAGACCGCGACGCTGTTCTTCGGCGAGACGTTGTCGACCTCGCAGCTGCTCGAACTCGCGCGCGACTGCGTCTCCGAAGGCGTCCAGCATGCGCGCGACGCGGTCGAATGGGTCAAGCTCGGCGCAGCGCTGGAGCGCGCTGCCCGTGATGTGCGCCTCGTTTTCAAGGAAGATGCGCTGCGCGTCTCGGCTGCTCAGCTCGACGACGATCACGCGCTGTTCGGCGCCCTCGATACGGTCGAGGCGGCGCTCGATGCGCTTGCCGATGCGCTTGCTTCGCAGGCCGAGCGGGCCGAATCGCTCGGGGCGTGCCTGCGTCGCGCTCGCGAACTCCAGGATCAGCTCGGACGTTGGACGGCCGTGCCGGCCGGCGATGCATCCGCAGCCGCCGTCACGCCGGCCGATAACGCGCGTAAGCCGCAGGGCGGGGAGGCCGCGGCCGATCCGACCGAGCGAATTCGATGGATCGAAGTCTTCTCGCAGTCGGTTCAACTGCACGAAACGCCGCTGTCCGTCGCGCCGATTTTCGCGAAGCAGCGGGCCGGTGTGCCGCGTGCCTGGGTGTTCACGTCGGCCACGCTGTCGGTGCGCGGAGATTTCACCCACTATGCCGCACAGATGGGGCTCAACGCGAAGCGTTCGATGACGTTGCCGAGCCCGTTCGACTATGGCACGCAGGGGCTGCTCTACGTGCCGCGTAACCTGCCGCAGCCCTCGTCGCCGATGTTCACCGACGCCGTTTTCGAGGCGGCGTTGCCCGCGATCGAAGCGGCCGGCGGCGGGGTCTTCGTGCTTTGCACGACGCTGCGTGCAGTCGATCGGATTGCCGGCAAGCTGCGCGACGTCATCGAGGCGCGAGGCTGGTCCATGCCACTTTTGCAGCAGGGCGACGCGAGTCGGACAGAATTGCTCGAGCGTTTTCGCGCCCATGGCAACGCAATCCTCGTCGGCAGCCAGAGTTTTTGGGAGGGTGTGGACGTCCGGGGCGACGCGCTGTCGCTCGTCATCATCGACAAGCTGCCGTTTGCGCCGCCCGATGATCCGGTGCTCGCCGCGCGGCTCGATGCGCTGACCAAAAAAGGTTTGAGCCCGTTTGCCGTTCATCAATTGCCGCAGGCCGTCATCACGCTCAAACAGGGCGCGGGTCGCTTGATCCGTTCCGAGACCGATCGCGGCGTGCTCATGATCTGCGACACGCGGCTCGTCGACAAGCCGTACGGGCGCCGCATCTGGCAGAGTCTGCCCCCGTTCAAGCGCACGCGTGAGATCGAAGTCGTTCAGGACTTCTTCGGTGAACGCGCGCAGGGCGCGGAACCATCGGTCTCGTAACGCGCGCACGGTCGGTATCGACCGCCGCCATCAACAAAAAAACCGGCCCCAGGGCCGGTTTTTTGTTCAGCGATGCCGCGGTTATCGGCGCTCGTTCAAGTTCAGAACTGCCACCACGACTTCTGCGTGCCCGGACGGGCGTGGCCCGTGATGTACGGGCTGTCGGGGAAGGTCGCTGCCAGCACGCGGCGCGTATCTTCGGCCAACTGACCTTCGTTGAGCTTCGTGTACGACAGGATCATCAAGTGCAACGCGTCTTCGATCGCCGGCGCACCTTTGTATTGCGCGATGGCCATTTGCGCGCGATTGATCGCGGCCACATACGCGCCGCGGCGGTAGTAGTAGTCGGCGGCGTGCACTTCGTAGGAAGCCAGCGCGTTGACGATGTAGCGCATCCGCGCTGCCGCGTCAGGCGCGTACTTGCTGTCGGGGTACTTGTCCACGACGGCCTTGAACGCATCGTACGACTCGCGCAGCGATTTCGGATCGCGCTCGCTCATATCCTGGCCCGAGAAGCGGCCGAACAGACCGAGGTCGTCGTTGAAGTGGATCATCCCCTTCAAATAATACGCGTAGGCGATGTCCGGATGGTCGGGGTGAAGTTTGATGAAGCGATCGACCGCGGCGTCGGCTGCGGCCGTTTCGTTGTCCTTCCAATTGCAGTAGGCGACGTTGATCTGGGCCTGCTGTGCAAAATGTCCGAACGGGTCGCGGCCTTCCAGCGCCTCGAAGTACTTCGCGCATTTGCCCCAGTCGCCGCCCGACAGCGCGTCCTGGGCCTCCGAGTATAATTTGCTGTTTGGCCAGGTCGCCGTCTCGTCCGTTTTCTGCGGCAGGCCGTGGCAGCCGGTGGCGAGCACGATGGCCACGAGGGCGGTTGCGCCGAAGGCCGTTCGCATCATGGTGTTCAGGGCGTGCCGCATTTGTCCGTGCTTCCTCGCATTTTTCGGTACTTCAGTCTCACTCAGAGTGATCCAGTTTCAATGACCCGCACAAGCCCCGCAGGCGCCAAGCGCGACCCCAAAGATCGAAGCGCCGATTATAGCCGAACCGATGCGCGCCCCGACACGATCGTCGGTGCAAGTCCTGATGCAGCGGCACATGGCGGCGAGCCGCAGGACGGTTCGGCACCGCGCATCGCGCGCGTGCCGGCGGCGCTCGCGGGCGAACGCCTCGACAAGGTGCTGGCGAAACTCTTCTCCGAGTTTTCGCGCAGCCGGCTGCAGAGCTGGGTCGAAGCAGGGCGCGTTCGCGTGAACGGCGCGAACACCAAGGTCCGGCAGAGCGTGCCGCTCGACGCCACGATCGAACTCGCGCCCGATCTGCTGCCCGAACAGCTTGCCTTCACCGCTGAGCCGGTACCGCTCGACATCGTCTACGAAGACGACGCCCTTCTCGTCGTCAACAAGCCCGCCGGGCTCGTCGTGCATCCCGCGGCGGGCAACTGGAGCGGCACGATCCTGAACGGCCTCTTGCATCGCTACGGCGAGGCGGCAGCTGGGCTGCCGCGGGCCGGGATCGTCCATCGCCTCGACAAGGAAACCTCGGGCCTGATGGTCGTCGCGCGCACGCTCGAGGCCCAGACCGACCTCGTGCGCCAGTTGCAGGCGAGAACCGTGAAGCGCCGCTATGTGGCCCTCGTCTGGGGCGCGATGCCCGAGGAGGGCACGATCGACGCGCCGATCGGCCGCGATCCGCGCGAACGCACACGGATGGCTGTGGTCGCGGGCGCCGCGGGCAAGAGCGCTCGCACGCATTTCCGGACGATCGACCGCGCGCTGTGGCACGGCCAGCAGATCAGCGCGATCCATTGCGATCTGGAAACGGGCCGCACGCATCAGATTCGCGTCCATTGCGCGCACGCAGGTCATCCGCTGCTGGGTGACCCCGTCTATGCGACGGCGCGTGGGCGCCGCTCGGGCGTACCGCTGCCCGGCGGTTTCGCGCGTCAGGCGCTCCATGCATGGCGGCTCGGCTTGGTGCACCCGCAGACCCGGCGCCCGATCCACTGGCGCGCGGAGGTGCCGGCCGACATGGCGGCGCTCATCGAGGCGCTCGGTTTCGGCGCGGAACCCGACGTCGACGAATCCGATGCCGACTACGACGACACGTGCGACGAGATCGATACGTTCGGCCCTGACTCGGGCGAGGACATCGAAGGCGACGATCTCGACGACTGACAAGGACTTGAATCGTATGAATGCGCAGCCCTTGACGCTTGGCGATTGCGTACTGCCCCGATGGGCGGCGCCTGCGCGCGTGCGCGCGCTCGTGACGACGCGCAGCGGCGGCGTCAGTCGCCCGCCGTACGGCCGATGGGACGGCGCGGCGCTGCCCGGCGGCTTGAATCTCGGCCTTCACACGGGCGACGAACGGGCCGACGTGCTGGAAAACCGGGCGCGCCTCGTCTCGCTCGCAGGCGCGCAGGTCGCCTGGCTGGATCAGGTGCACGGGGACGTGATCGCGGACGCGCCTGCGGCCGCCGCCGCAGGCGATGCGCCGGTCAAAGCCGATGCGAGCGTCACGGACACGCCCGGCACTGCCTGCCTCGTCATGGTCGCCGATTGCCTGCCCGTGCTCTTTTGCGACGATGCCGGGCGTGCGGTGGGGGCGGCGCATGCAGGCTGGCGCGGGCTGTCCCTCGGTATCGTCGAAAAGACGGCGGCGCGCGTCGCGCAGCTCGCGGGCGCGGATACGGGCGCGTTGCATGCGTTTCTCGGCCCGGCGATTGGACCTGCTGCGTTCGAAGTCGGCGATGACGTGCGCGACGCATTCATGGCACTCGCCGACGGCGGCGAGCGCGCACCGACATCGGCCGCCTTCGTGGCGCGCGCGGACGCGCCGGGCAAGTATTGGGCAGACATTTACGCCTTGGCGCGATTGCGCCTTGCGCGCCACGGCATCGTGCGGGTGACGGGCGGCGATGCCTGCACGGTTACGGAGCAGGCGCGGTTCTACTCGTACCGGCGCGATCGCATCACGGGGCGTATGGCCGCGATGATCTGGCTGGTCGACTGACGAGCCTGTCTGCGCGGCCTGCGCGTCGGTGCCGTGCGGCGTGCGCGTGCATTGCACAAGAAATCGGCCCGTCCCGCGTGCGCCCGGGGCGTCGTGCGTTGCGGCCCCCGTGCCTCGCTGTGCCGCTGTCTGCGCCGCAGCATGGCGCTGGCGCGCCGATCGATCGACCTCGGGAAAACGATAATAAAAAAGCTATCGCACCGCGGCAAAATCGGACTCAAGCATTGACAGCTGTTATAGCGGGGAGCAAGAATGGCCGCTCGCAAGGGTGAGCACATGACGGGTCATGAGGGTTCGCCCGATTGTGCTGCCGCCCGCCTCTCAATCAGTCTTCCGGGACTTACTGGCCAAACGCGGGTATGACTGCATCAAAACGTCAATCGACTTCTTCTCACACCGATACTTCTTCGAGCCGCGAGCAGCAAGCCGGAGCAGCCCATCCCGACATGGAACGGATGGTCGATGGATGGATGAACATGTGGCGCTCGTTTGCCGACCCCGCCCAATGGGCGCAATGGCAGCAGGCGGCGCAGGCTCAGCAGGCGAGCGCGAACGCGAACGGCCAGGCCGGTAGCGCAGGGCAGCCGTTTGCCATGGGCTGGCCGCCCGGCATGACGGGGCCCGGTGCCGCGATGCCGTTCCCGCTCCCGTTTCAAATTCCATTCGCGATGCCGCAGATGCCGGCCATGGGCGTCCCGGGTATGGGCATCCCCGGCATGGCGGCGATGCCGGGTATGCCGTCGATGGGCGACGCGGCTCAGTTGTTCGCCAACTTCAAGCTGCCGACGGCGTCGGTGCCGCCCGAGAGGCTGCAGCAATTGCAGGCCGACTATTCTCGCGAATGCATGGCGCTTTGGGCGCAGGTGAGCGGGAAGGAGTCGCAGCCGCCGGCGCTGACCGATCGGCGCTTCAGTGCCGAGGCCTGGAAAGCTTCGCCGGCCTATGCCTACACGGCCGCCTGGTACCTGCTCAATGCGCGCTACCTGCACGAGCTGGCCGACGCGATCGACGCCGATCCGAAAACACGCGAGCGAATCCGTTTCGCCGTGCAGCAGTGGACGGCCGCCGCGTCCCCGAGCAATTTCTTCGTGCTCAATCCCGAGGCTCAGAAAACGCTGCTCGAAAGCCACGGCGAGAGCTTGCGCCAAGGCGTCATGAACCTGCTGTCGGACATGCGGCGCGGAAAGATTTCGCAGAGCGACGAGTCGCGCTTCGTGGTGGGCAAGAATATCGCCACGACCGAGGGTGCCGTCGTTTTCGAGAACGAACTGATCCAGGTCATCCAGTATCAGCCGAAGACGCCGAGCGTTTTCGAGCGGCCGCTTCTGATCGTGCCGCCGTGCATCAACAAGTACTACATTCTCGACCTTCAGCCTGAAAGCTCGCTCGTCGCTTACGCGCTCGAAAGCGGTCATCAGGTCTACATGATCTCGTGGCGCAATGTCGACGCGTCGCAGGCGGCCAAGGGTTGGGACGACTACATCGAAGAAGGCGTGCTGGCCGCTATCGACGTCGTGAAGAGCGTGAGCGGGCGCGAGCAGATCAACACGCTCGGCTTTTGCATCGGCGGCACGCTGATCGCCTCGGCGCTCGCCGTACTCGCGGCGCGCGGCGAGCATCCGGCCGCATCGATGACGCTCCTGACCGCGATGCTCGACTTCTGCGATACGGGCGTGCTCGACGTGTTCGTCGACGAAGCGCACGTGCGCATGCGCGAGCAGACGATCGGCGGGGCGAACGGAGCCGCGCCCGGGCTCATGCGCGGCATCGAGTTCGCCAATGCGTTCTCGTTTTTGCGCCCGAACGACCTCGTGTGGAACTATGTTGTCGACAACTATCTAAAGGGCCGCACACCGGCGCCGTTCGATCTGCTGTACTGGAACAGCGATTCGACGAATCTGCCGGGCCCGATGTACGTCTGGTATCTGCGCAACACGTATCTCGAGAACCGGCTGCGCGAGCCCGGCGCATTGACGGTCTGCGGCGAGTCGCTGGACCTCTCGCGCATCGACGTGCCGACGTTCATCTACGGATCCCGCGATGACCACATCGTGCCGTGGCGCACGGCGTACGCTTCGGCGCCGCTTCTGACCGGGCCGCAGCGGTTCGTGCTCGGTGCGTCGGGGCATATTGCGGGCGTGATCAATCCGCCCTCGAAGAACAAGCGCAGCTATTGGGCGCATGATGGCGACGAGAAGGCACTGCCGGACGATCCGGATGCATGGTTTGCCGACGCGACCGAGAAGCCGGGCAGCTGGTGGCCCGAGTGGATCGGCTGGCTCGATCAGTACGGCGGGAAGAAGGTGAAGGTGCGCGCGCAGCTCGGCTCGGCCGACTATCCCGTGATCGAACCGGCACCGGGTCGGTATGTATTGGAGCGCGACTGAAGTCGCGGTAGCTTTTCAACTGTTGGCGTTGCGGTCCGTGGGGCCGCCCGCTCGAAGGAGTCTCAGATGACTGACGTAGTGATCGTATCGGCCGCCCGCACCGCGGTCGGCAAATTCGGCGGTTCGCTCGCGAAAATTGCGGCGCCCGAGCTCGGCGCAGCGGTGATCCGTGCGGCGCTCGAGCGTGCGGGCGTCACGCCCGAGCAGGTCAGCGACGTGATCATGGGCCAGGTGCTGACGGCCGGCTCCGGCCAGAACCCGGCCCGCCAGGCCTTGATCAAGGCTGGCTTGCCGGTCGCGGTCCCGGCCATGACGATCAACAAGGTTTGCGGTTCGGGCCTGCAGGCTGTCATGCTGGCCGCGAATGCGATTATCGCGGGCGATTCGGAAATCGTCGTGGCCGGCGGCCAGGAGAACATGAGCGCCTCGCCGCACGTGCTGCCGGGCTCGCGTGACGGCTTCCGCATGGGCGATGCGAAGCTCATCGACACGATGATCGTCGACGGCCTGTGGGACGTCTACAACCAGTACCACATGGGGGTGACGGCCGAGAACGTCGCCAAGGAATACGGCATTACGCGCGAAGAGCAGGACCAGTTCGCCGCGCTGTCGCAGAACAAGGCCGAAGCCGCGCAGAAGTCGGGCCGGTTCAATGACGAAATCGTGCCGATCGACATTCCGCAGAGGAAGGGCGAGCCCGTGCGTTTCGCGACCGACGAGTTCGTGCGTCACGGCGTGACGGCGGAATCGCTCGCGGGGCTCAAGCCGGCATTTTCGAAGGAAGGGACGGTGACGGCCGCCAACGCATCGGGGATCAACGACGGCGCAGCCGCCGTGGTCGTGATGTCGGCCAAGAAGGCCCAGGCGCTCGGGCTGACCCCGCTTGCGCGGATCAAGGCTTATGCGAGTGCCGGCGTCGATCCGAAGGTCATGGGCATGGGCCCGGTGCCGGCATCGCGCCGCTGCCTGGAGCGCGCGGGCTGGAGCGTCGGCGACCTCGATCTCATGGAGATCAACGAAGCATTCGCCGCGCAGGCGCTCGCCGTGCACAAGCAAATGGGCTGGGATACGTCGAAAATCAACGTGAACGGCGGGGCGATCGCGATCGGCCACCCCATCGGCGCGTCGGGTTGCCGTATCCTCGTTACGCTGCTGCACGAAATGCAAAAGCGCGACGCCAAGCGCGGCTTGGCATCGCTGTGTATCGGCGGTGGGATGGGCGTGGCGCTCGCTCTCGAGCGCGATTGAAGCGGCGAGCCGCGTAGGCAGGCAGGAGAGTACCGTCCAGCGAGAGAGGGCCTTCGCCGGGCGGCGCATAAACAAGGGGGGTGCGCTTGCGCGAGGCGGGTGCCCCTTCTGAAAAAGTGAACGGAGCGTCTTCATGAGTCAGCGCATTGCGTACGTTACGGGCGGCATGGGTGGTATCGGCACCGCCATTTGCCAGCGCCTTCACAAGCAGGGTTTCAGGGTTGTGGCGGGCTGCGGGCCGAATTCGCCGCGGCGCGCGACCTGGATCGAGCAGCAGACGGCCCTCGGGTATGACTTTGTCGCTTCCGAGGGCAATGTCGGCGATTGGGATTCGACGAAAGAGGCGTTCGACAAGGTGAAGTCGGAAGTTGGCGAGATCGACGTGCTCGTGAACAATGCCGGCATCACGCGCGACGTGGTGTTCCGCAAGATGACGCGCGAGGACTGGACGGCCGTCATCGACACGAACCTGACGAGCCTGTTCAACGTCACGAAGCAGGTGATCGACGGGATGGTCGAGCGCGGTTTCGGACGCATCATCAACATCTCGTCGGTGAACGGTCAGAAGGGCCAGTTCGGCCAGACGAACTACTCGACCGCGAAAGCCGGCATCCACGGCTTCACGATGGCGCTCGCGCAGGAAGTGGCGACCAAGGGCGTGACGGTGAACACCGTGTCGCCGGGTTACATCGGCACCGAGATGGTCAAGTCGATCCGTGCGGATGTGCTCGAAAAGATCATCGCAACCATTCCGGTGCGCCGGCTCGGCACGCCCGATGAGATTGCGTCGATCGTCGCCTGGCTGGCTTCGGACGAGTCGGGATTCTCGACGGGTGCCGACTTCTCGCTGAACGGCGGTCTGCACATGGGTTGACGGCGGGCCGTGGCGGCCGGCCTGGCACGATCCGACGAATCGTGGCACAGGCGGCGCCGGCCCGGCTTGTCTCGACGGCTGGACAAAAGAGGGTCTTGGGGGTTGGGCGATGCCCAGCGCGTGCCGTTACCGCGGTTGACTGGCGCCGTCGCATCGCCGTTGCGCATTGTTTGCGTTCATAAAGGCGTTACATGTCTACTACAAAGAAAAGTGCCGAACGTTTCATCAAGAAGTACCCGAATCGCCGGCTCTACGACACGGAGACGAGCACATACATCACGTTAAGTGATGTGAAGCAGCTCGTGCTCGAACAGGAGGACTTCAAAGTCATCGACGCGAAGACCAATGAAGACCTGACGCGCAGCATCCTGTTGCAGATCATTCTCGAAGAGGAAAGCGGCGGCGTGCCGATGTTCTCCTCGTCGATGCTTTCGCAGATCATCCGTTTTTACGGGCATGCGATGCAGGGCATGATGGGTACGTACCTGGAGAAGAATATCCAGGCCTTCATCGAGATCCAGAACAAGCTGGCGGAGCAGTCGAAGAGCCTTTACGACAACAGCTCGTCGAACCGCGAGATCTGGTCGCAGTTCATGAACATGCAGGCCCCGATGATGCAGGGGATGATGACGAGCTACATCGAGCAGTCGAAGAACATGTTCGTGCAGATGCAGGAGCAGATGCAGAACCAGGCGAAGACGATGTTCAGCTCGTTCACGTTCAACAAGCCGGGCGGCGGGTCGGAGCCCGAGAAGAAGTAAGGGCCGGGGCCGGCGCTGCGACGCGCTCGGCGGTGGCCCGGCGGGCGGGGCGGCGTTTTTTGGGTTGGCGCCTGCAAATCGCTGTAAACTCTCGGTTTTGCCGCCACGCCCCCATACGCCAGATGTCTCAGTCCCCCAAAGTCGGGTTCGTCAGCCTCGGCTGCCCGAAAGCGCTCGTCGATTCCGAGCAGATCATCACCCAGCTGCGCGCCGAAGGCTACGAAATCTCGGGCACCTATGACGGTGCCGATCTCGTCGTCGTCAATACCTGCGGTTTCATCGACGAAGCCGTACAGGAAAGCCTCGACGCGATCGGCGAGGCGCTCAACGAAAACGGCAAGGTCATCGTGACCGGTTGCCTCGGCGCCAAGAAAAGTGCGAGCGGGGCCGGCCTCATCGAGGAAGTTCACCCGAAGGTGCTGGCCGTTACGGGCCCGCACGCCGTCGGCGAGGTCATGCAGGCCGTACACAGCCACTTGCCGAAGCCGCACGACCCGTTCGTCGATCTCGTGCCGCCCGCCGGCATCAAGCTCACGCCGCGCCATTACGCCTACCTGAAGATCTCCGAAGGCTGCAATCACCGCTGCACGTTCTGCATCATCCCTTCCATGCGCGGCGACCTCGTCTCGCGTCCGGTCGCGGAAGTCATGCTCGAAGCCGAGAATCTCTTCAAGTCGGGTGTCAAAGAGCTGCTCGTCATCTCCCAGGACACGAGCGCCTACGGCGTCGACGTCAAGTTCCGTACGGGCTTCTGGAATGGCCGTCCGCTCAAGACGCGCATGACCGAACTCGTCGGCGCACTCGGCGAGCTGGCCGCGCAATACGGCGCCTGGGTACGTCTGCACTACGTCTACCCGTATCCGCACGTCGACGAAATCATCCCGATGATGGCCGAGGGCCCCTTCAAAGGCCACGTGCTGCCTTACCTCGACGTGCCGTTCCAGCATGCCGATCCCGAGGTCCTGAAGCGCATGAAGCGCCCCGCGAACGCCGAAAAGACGCTCGAGCGCGTGCGGCAATGGCGCAGCGTCTGCCCCGACCTCACGATTCGCAGCACGTTCATCGCAGGCTTCCCCGGTGAAACCGAAGCCCAGTTCGAAACGCTGCTCGATTTCATCCGCGAAGCCGAACTCGATCGCGTCGGCTGCTTTGCCTATTCTCCGGTCGAAGGCGCGAGCGCGAACGAACTTGACGGCGCACTGCCCGACGACGTGCGCGAAGCACGTCGCGCACGGTTCATGGAAGTCGCCGAGGAAGTCTCGGCGAAGCGGATGGCGCGCAAGGTCGGCAAGACGCTCAAGGTGCTCGTCGACGAAGTCAACGCCGACGGCGGTATCGGCCGGACGGCAGCCGACGCCCCTGAGATCGACGGCGTCGTCTACGTCGCGCCCGCCGCGAAGGCCTCCAAGCGTTACAAGGTCGGCGATTTCGTCTCGGTGCGTATCACTGGTGCGGACGGCCATGATCTATGGGGCGAGGTGTGAGGCGCATCGCCGCGCTGTCGCTGGCCATAGCATGTGCGCTCGGCGGCAGCGGGTGCGCAAGTCCAGTCGCACCGGGCGTGCATGCGGCGGCGAAGCCACTCGCTCCGAACCCCGAATTTGCCGCTTTCCCACGCTATGAGGGGACGCTCGGCGGCCGGCGGATCGTGCTGCGACTCGGACGCAAGACCGACGACGACGCCGGTGTGCACGGCGAATATCAGTTCGTCGATACGGGCGAGGTCGTGCTCGTGGCCGGCGACATCACCGACGGCACGGTCGAAGTCGAGGAGTCGAACGACGGCACGGCCATCACCGGCAATTGGGTCGGCCGCGTCGCCGCCGACGGCTCGATCACCGGCGAACGCATGAACGTCGACGACTCCGATCCGCAGCCGTTCGCGCTGCATCCGCGCTCGCACAGCGAGCCGTCCGTCCGTTTTTCATCGACCGACTGACTATGACCGATTCCTCGACCCGCCTTACCGCCCAGACGCGCATCATCCATCCCGAACGCGAGCCTGCACCGGGTTTCGCCTCGTTCGTCACGCCCGTGGCGCGTGCCTCGACCGTGGTCTTTCCGGATCTGGCCGCCGTACGCGCGGCCGATTGGCGCGACGATACGCAATGGCGCTATGGCCTGCACGCCACGCCGACCTCGGCCACGCTCGCACAAAAGATCGCAGACATCGAAGGCGGTCGCTATGCGTTGCTGCAACCATCGGGGCTCGCCGCGATCTCGAATGTGTATTTCGGGATCGTCAAGTCGGGCGATGACGTGCTCGTCCCCGATAACGTCTATTCGCCGAACCGCGATCACGGCAAGTGGCTCGAACAGGATTTCGGCATCACGGTGCGCGCATATGATCCGATGATCGGTGCGGGCATTGCCGAGTTGATTCAACCGAACACACGGCTCATCTGGATCGAGGCACCCGGGTCGGTGACGATGGAGGTGCCCGATGTGCCGGCCATCGTAGCGGCCGCGCATGCACGTGGCGTCGTCACAGCGATCGACAACACGTTTTCAGCCGGCCTCGCGTTTCGACCGTTCGAGCACGGCGTCGACATTTCGGTGCAGGCGCTGACGAAATACCAGTCGGGCGGAAGCGATCTTCTGATGGGCGCCACGATCACCGCCGACGAGGCGCTTCATCACAAGCTCAAGCTCGCGCGCATGCGGCTCGGTATCGGCGTCTCGGTCGACGATTGCTCGCTCGTATTGCGCAGCCTGCCGAGCATGCGGGCACGGTTTGACGCGCACGATCGCAGCGCGCTCGCGCTCGCGCACTGGCTCAAGTCGCGGCCCGAGATTGCTGCCGTGCTGCACCCGGCGCTGCCGGATTGCCCTGGACACGACGTGTTCATGCGCGACTTCACGGGGGCGGGCGGCCTGTTTTCGGTGGTTTTCGACGAGCGGTTCGCGCCGGCACAGGTCGACGCGTTCGTCGAAGGGCTCGCGCTTTTTTCGATCGGCTGGAGTTGGGGCGGGGCGCACAGTCTCGCGATGCCGTACGACATTGCGTCGATGCGTACCGTGTCGCGCTGGCCGCATCGCGGCACGCTCGTGCGCTTCTACATCGGTCTCGAAGAAACGTCCGACCTTCAAGCCGATATCACGCAATCGATGGCAGCCGCGTTCGGTTGAACGCCGGCCGGCGCACGCAGATCGCGGGGCAGCCGGCTGCCTTGAGTGCGTCGGCGCGCTGTGGAAGGCGTCCCGCTTGTTCCCTTAGCGGGAGAACAGGCGCAGCAGGCCGTCCAGACCGACATGGTTGAACGCGACGGTGGCGGCGGCGCGCACGACCGGCTTCGCGCGAAATGCGACCGACAACCCCGCTTCGCCCATCATTTCCAGATCGTTCGAGCCGTCGCCGAGCGCAATGGCGCGCGACGGGGCGATACCGATCGCTTCGCAGGTCTCGCGCAGCGCGCGTGCCTTGACGCTCGCATTGACGATCTCGCCGAGCACTTTGCCCGTCAGCTTGCCGTCGACGATTTCGAGCGTATTCGCATAGGCATAGTCGAGATTCAGGCGCGCTTTCAATCGTTCGGTGAAAAACGTGAAGCCGCCGGAGACGAGCAACGTGCGCAATCCGGCCGCCTGCGCCGCGGCGAGCATGGTTTCGGCGCCCGGGGAGAGCCGCAGGCGTTCCTCGAAGACGTGGTCGAGCGCGCTCGCATCGAGCCCTTCGAGCAAGGCCACGCGCGCGATCAGGCTTTCGTTGAAGTTCTTGATCTCGCCGCGCATGGCCGCTTCGGTGATCGCGGAGACTTGCGCCTTGCGGCCGCAGAAGTCGGCGATTTCGTCGATGCACTCGATCGTGATCAGCGTCGAGTCCATGTCCATGGCCACGAGTCCGAAGTCGTTCAGCGCAAGGCCCGCTTTCACGAAGGCATAGTCGAGCGCATGCGTTGCGCAGTAGACCTCGATATCGGCACGCTGCGCCGGATCGGCTTCGGTGATGCGCATCGCATGGGCATCGATGATTTCGACCTGCGCCCCGCGGGCGAGCGCAACGAGCGGCTTCGTGTGGACAGAGGCGAGCGGGGCAGAGCTTTGGATGACGAGATTCATGAGCGATGCAGCGGGTGGCGCGACGATGTGACGCGGATGGGCGACGAGGAAAATGGGGCTATTGTACCGGGTCGGGATAGCGTTAGACTGAGCGCATCGTCCATTCGGCTCGGGCGCTTCGCGGTTCTTGTCCACCAGGAGGCGGCAGCGTGAACGTTTTTCTTCGTCCTCATCATCCCCGCGCCCTCGTGCGCCGCGCCATTGCGCAGGCGGCGTTGCATAGGCTTGGTGCGCTGGCCGCCTTCGCCGCGCTCGGTGTCATTGCCCCGGCCGTGCAAGCGGCGCCGCCCATTACCGTAACGAATCAGACGCCCGCCGACGGGCCGATCAAGTACACGGTCAAGGTGACGTCGAACGTCTATGGCAATTCGCAAGAAACGCGGACGATCCGCTCCGGCCAGACAGACGACTTCACCTGGAAAAGCGCAGCCGGCGGCACGCCGTTGCACGCAAGCGAGCAGTGTCCGAACTATTCGTCGCTGCCGCTCGATCCCAACGACGTCGTGCTGCGGCAGATGCGCGTGCGGCTCGCCCCGACCGTTGCCGCCGACGGCACGGCCAGCGTCCAGCTGACGGTCCAGGCCAGCGCGCCGCGCGGGATGGCGGCGGTCAAGGTCAAGGGCAAGGGCAAGTCGATTCAATGCCCGAACGTGACGGAACTGAGCCAGGTC
>CBJMQH010000059.1:0-15201 GCA_966431825.1 uncultured Trinickia sp. | reverse complement strand
GGCGCGCCGACGGGGCGCGACGCGCTCGGCTGGGATCTGGCCGAGGCGCTGGCGCCGCTCGGGGAAAAGGCCCGGGCCTTCAACGATCTGAGCGCGCTCGTGGCAGCCGTCAGCGCGGCGGCACGCCCCGGCGATCATGTGCTCGTGATGAGCAATGGCGGTTTCGGCGGTGTCCATCAGAAGCTGCTCGATGCACTGGGCGAGCGCACGCGCACGCCGTCGGCGTCGCCCGCCGATCGAGGCGTCGCGTGATTCTCTATCTGCACGGCTTTCGCTCGTCGCCGAATTCGTTCAAGGCGCGTGTCATGGCGGCACGGCTTGCCGCACTCGGCCGCGCCGACGAATGGCGGTGCCCGATGCTGCCCGTTTCGCCCCTCGAAGCCGTCGCCTTGGCAGAACGCCAAGTCGATGAGGCGCTCGCGGCGCTGAAGGCAAAGGGCGAGGGCACGGGCGGCGATGTGACCGTCGTCGGCAGTTCGCTCGGCGGTTATTTCGCCACCCATCTGGCAGAAAAGCACGGCTGGCGCGCCGTGCTGCTGAATCCGGCCGTGTTGCCGCAACGCGATCTGTCGGCTTACCTCGGCGAGCAGCCACTCTGGCACGGGGGCGGCTCGATCGTCGTCGAGCCCCATCATCTGGACGAGCTGCGCGCGCTGGGCGTCGCATCGGTCACGCGGCCGGAACGCTATTATTTGATCGCCGCGACAGGGGACGAAGTGCTCGACTACCGCGAGATGCTCGCCCACTACCCTGGCGTCGAGACCAGGCTGATCGAGGGCAGCGACCATGCGATCAGCGAATTCTCCGAGTACGTGGACGAGGTGCTCGCCTTTTGCTACGGGGAGCGGCCCGGGCACGCGTAAGCAGCGTGCTATCCGGGCCGGTCGGCACCGCGAGCTTGCGGTGCCGACATCCGAGAACATAACTACCGCGGGCGGGCGCGTCGCATCCGATGCGAGGACCGCTTGGTCGGACCAATCTCCAACGAGAGTTTCGAGTGAACGTTTTCTTTGAGGAATCGGGCAGTTTGAAGGCAGGCAGCGTGCTGTCGCGCCAGGGCGACGCGCTGCAGGTCGAGCTGCCGGGCGGCCGCCGCGCCAAGGTGCGCGCGAAGGATGTGCTGATCGAGTTCGACAAGCCGGGCGCAGGCGATCTGATCCAGGAAGCCGACGCTCTGGCCCAGCAGATCGATCTCGACTTCCTGTGGGAATGCGCGCCTGCCGAAGAGTTCGCTTTCGGCGCGCTCGCCGATGAATACTTCGGCGCCGCGCCGGGGCCGGTCGAACGCGCCGCGCTCGTCCTGCGTATGCAGGGCGCGCCTGTCTACTTTCGCCGCAAAGGCCGCGGCCAATATCAGCGGGCGCCCGAGGAGCAGCTGAAGATGGCGTTGGCCGCGCTCGAGCGCAAGCGCCAGCAGGCGCTCGTCCAGGCCGGTTACGAAGAAGAGCTGAAAGCAGGGCGGCTGCCCGAGGCATTCAAGGGTCGCGCGCTGCAGTTGCTGACGAAGCCGGACAAGAACGCGATCGAGTACAAGGCGCTCGAAGCGGCGGCGGCTGCGCGCGGCATTTCGACTGCACGCCTCATGCTCGAGTGCGGCGGCGTCGCGTCGCCGCGTGCGCTGCACGAGGCGCGCTTTCTCGCCGAATATTTCCCGCACGGTACCGGCTTCCCGAGCGTCACGGTATCGCCGCTGCCGGAGGATCTGCCGACTACGCACGTCGAAGCGTTCTCGATCGACGACATCACGACGACCGAAATCGACGATGCTTTCTCGGTCGAGCATCTGGCGGACGGGCGCGTTCGCGTGGGCGTGCACATCGCTGCGCCGGCGCTCGGCATCGTGCGCGGCGACGCCGTCGACGCGATCGCGCGTGCGCGGCTGTCGACCGTGTACATGCCGGGCGACAAGATCACGATGCTGCCCGACGAGGTTGTCGAAGTCTTCACGCTGAAAGAAGGCGATCTGCGGCCCGCCCTGTCGCTCTACATCATCGTCAATACGACGACGCAGGAGATCGTTGCCACGGAGACGCGTGCGGAACGCGTGTTCGTAAAGAGCAACCTGCGGCACAACACGCTCGATGCGCTCGTCACGGAAGAAGCGCTCGAAGCGGGCACCGGCGACTATCCTCACAAGGAGGATATCGCCGTGCTCTGGCCGCTCGCGCGCGCGCTCTTCGAAAAGCGGCAAGCGGCTCGGGCGGGTTACGGCCTCAAGCGCGAGGTCCCGGGCAACACCGATTACAACTTCTACGTCGACGGCGAGCATGTCACGATCACGCCGCGCCGACGCGGCTCACCGCTCGATCTGATCGTGGCGGAACTCGCGATTCTCGCGAATTCGACCTGGGGCGCATTCCTGCACGACCACGGCGTACCGGGTATCTACCGCTCGCAGCGCACGTTCGCGGCCTCCGGTCCGAAGCGCACGCGCATGCAGACGACGGCCGCGCCGCACGAAGGGCTTGGCGTTGCGCAGTACGCGTGGAGCACGTCGCCGCTGCGCCGCTATGTCGACCTCGTGAATCAATGGCAACTGCTTGCCTGCGTGCAGCACGGCGTGGCAGCGAAGCTCGTTGCGCCCTTCAAGCCGAAGGATGCGGACCTGTTCGCGGTCGTGCAGGGCTTCGACGATACCTACACGGCCTATGCCGATCATCAACGGCGCATGGAGTACTTCTGGTGCCTGCGGTGGATCACGCAAGAGAACAAGCGCGAAGTGGTGGCCACGGTCGTCAAGGGCGATCTCGTACGGCTCGAGGAAGTGCCGCTCCTGCAGCACATTCCGGGTCTCGGCGTCCATGCGCGCGGCACGCGTATCCTGCTCGAGGTAATGGCGGTCGACGAGCTGACCGTCGAGGCTTCGATGCGCATGATCCGCGTACTCGACGTACCGACCGTTGGCGCAGCCCAGCCTGAAGAAGAGGACGAAGCCGCCGCGTTGATCGAGGCGGCCGATGCATCCGCCGAAAGCGAAGAGGAAGCCCGCGCCGAAGCGCAAACCGAGGGCGACAGCGTCGATGCGGCGCCCGAAGCGCAGGATGAAGGGAGCGAGGGGCTCGGCTCCGGCGGCAGTCCGCACGGCGGCGCAGAGCGTCCCGCACACGCGGTCGATTGAACGAGCATAGAAGGCGCCAGCCACAATGAACGAAATCACAGCGATCGCACCGGCCGCGACGGGCTGGGACCTCTATGCGGTGATCGGCAATCCGGTCGAGCACAGCAAGTCGCCGTTCATCCACGCGCGTTTCGCCGAGGAGACGGGGGAGCGTGTCGATTATCGGCGTCTGCCCGCGCCGGTGGATCGTTTCGCGGAGACGGTCCGCGCGTTGATGGCGGCCGGCGGGCGAGGGGCCAACGTCACGGTTCCGTTCAAGCTCGAGGCCCATGCATTGGCGGACCGGTTGTCTGAGCGGGCAGCCGCCGCCGGCGCCGTCAACACGCTGCGTTTCGACAGCGATGGCGTGTTCGGCGACAACACCGACGGCGTCGGCCTCGTGCGCGATATCGAGGTGAATCTCGGCCTCTCGCTGCAAGGCGCACGCGTCTTGCTGCTGGGCGCGGGCGGTGCGGCGCGCGGCGTCGTGCTGCCGATGCTCGAACGCGTGCCTGCGGCCGTGACGATCGTGAACCGGACCGCCGGCAAGGCGCAGGCGCTCGTCGAGCAGTTCGCGCAAGCGGCCCGCGCGGCCGGTTGCACGCTGACCGGCGGCGGGCCGGATGTCGTCGAGCCGCGCGGCTACGACATCGTCGTCAACGCGACGGCGGGCAGTCTCGACGCGGCGCTGCCCGAGTGCGACGCGCGGGCCTTCGGCCCGGCCACGCTCGCCTACGACATGATGTACGGGGCCAAGCCGACCGTGTTCATGAAGCACGCGCAGTCGCTTGGGGCGCGTGCCGCCGACGGGCTCGGCATGCTGGTCGAGCAGGCCGCCGAGTCGTTCTACGTCTGGCGCGGTGTGCGGCCCGACAGCGCGCGCGTGCTTGCGGGCCTGCGCGCGGCGCTGGCGGCGCAGCCCTGAGCGAGTCAGGCGTAATGGATGCGCGCACGCGCGGAATGGCGCACGCAGCCCAGACGGGCAGTGCCGCTGCGCGCGGCGGTGCGGCGCCGCGTATGAAGGGCGGCCGCTCGCGCGGTTTGGGCCGCTGGCTCGTCTACGTCTGCACTGTCGTCGCGCTCGCCTGGTGCGTCACGCAAGCCTATTACTTCGGGCAGATCGCGCTGTGGTGTGTCGTCGATCCCGGTTCGACGGCGTTCATGCGTGCTGATGCCTGGCGCGTCTCGCAGGAGCGGCCGCCGCTCGCGATTCAGCGGGCGTGGGTGCCGTACGCCACCATCTCGCGCAATCTCAAGCGGGCAATCATCGCGTCGGAAGATGCGAACTTCGTCAACAACAACGGGTACGAAACCGACGCGATCCTGCAGGCCTGGGAAAAGAACAAGGCGCACGGCAAGATCGTGGCCGGAGGATCGACGATCACCCAACAACTCGCGCGCAACCTGTTTCTCTCGCGCGAAAAGAGCTACATCCGCAAAGGTCAGGAGCTCATCATCACCTGGATGCTCGAAACGCTGATGGACAAAGAGCGCATATTCGAGATCTACCTGAATTCGGTCGAGTGGGGGAACGGCGTGTACGGCGCGCAGGCCGCGGCCCGCTACTACTACCGTACGTCGGCTGCGCAGCTCAGCCCGTGGCAGGCGGCCCGGCTCGCCGTCATGCTGCCGCGGCCGCGATACTTCGATCAACACCGCAACGCCCCCTATCTTGCCCAGCGCGCGGCCGTCATCGCCCGGCGGATGGGCGCGGCCGAACTGCCGCATTGATCGTCGTCTGAGGGGCGCGCGGTTTCGCCGAGGCGCAGCCTTTCGCGGGGCGCCCTCGGCAGCGCGCCGAACCCCGCGGGCCTTCCCCAAGCGCCTTCTGCAGTTGAGCGTTCCGCTCGATCGGCTCCAACGCCAATTCCCCATTTTCCCCGCGCATCAACACCCGATCCTCCGCTGCCTATCGGCCGTCGATCTGGCTCGGCGTCTGCGCTTCTTGAGGGTCCGATCCCGAAGTCTGACACATCTCGTTCTATGGGTTGTCCCATTATTTGAATAGGGTATTCAAATGTTGGAACACCTCTGCGATTGTCCCTACAATCCGTAGCCACGGGCCCGAGGGCACGTGCAGACGAAAACACGAACCGACCCAGAGACGATGGAACGGTGCGACACGCGGCGCCAGGCGCGAGACTCGCACAGCTACGGAGACGCACCGATGACGAACCCCGAAAAGATCGATCCGTATTCGGCGACCGCGCTCGCGGAAGCCGAGCCCGAGGCGCCGAAGCTCGCCGAAGTGCCGGCACTCGCCGCGGTGCCTCCGGGCGCAGACCTGGCCGCCGTGCACGCGCTGCTCGACGCCCAAGGCGGTCATCAGGGCACGCAGACGCTGTTGCGCGGCCTGGCAATCATCGAGGCGTGCGCGGGCGGCGCACGTGAAATGCGTCACTTCGCGCAGGCGCTCGGCACGACGCGCAGCACGACGCACCGGCTCGTGAGCAGCCTCGTCCAGGCGCGCTACCTGCGCGCGACGCCCGGCGGCTATTTTCTCGGGCCGAAGCTGATCGAACTCGGCACGGCCGCGCTCGAACAGATGCCGCTGACAACGGTTGCGAAGCCGCATCTGGAGCGCCTCGGCAGCGCCACGCTGGACACCGTTCACCTTGGGGTGCGCGACGGCGACGACGTGCTCTACATCGCCAAGATCAACAGCACGCGTGGGCTCGAAATGCGCTCGCGCGTCGGTCACCGGATGCCGCTTGCATCGACGGGTATCGGCAAGGCGCTGATGCTCGATTTGACCCCGCAGGAGTGGAGCAAGCTGTTCGATGCGTCGCGCCGCGTGCAGGCCGATGCCCAGGCCAAGCCCGACCAACGTCCCACCAAGCCTGTTTTTCTCAACCAGATGGTGCGCTATACGTCCGCCGGGTTCACGTTCGACCTCGAAGAGAACGAAGCGACGATTCGTTGCGTGGCCGCACCGATCCGCGATGCATCGGGGGCCATCGTCGCGGCCATCTCGGTGGCGAGCACCACCCCCTACATGTCGGACGAACGGATGAACGAGCTCGTACCGATCGTCCAACGCGAAGCACGCGAGATTTCGAATGAAATGGGCTGGCGCGCTCCCCAAAACGCACGCAGGATCAAGCGATGACGTCGGCTGTGAACATGGACGCGCGCGCGGCGCTCATTGGACTCGATTGGGGCACGACGGCGCTGCGCGCTTATCTGTTCGACGAGCGCGGCCGCGTGCTCGCGTCGCGTGCGTCGAATGCCGGGATCATGGCGTTGCCTCAACCCGGCGGCTTCGATGCGGCGTTCGATGCGATTGTCGGCGACTGGCTCGATGCGACGCGCAGCGAGCGGATTCCCGTGATCGCGGCCGGCATGGTCGGCAGTGCCCAGGGTTGGCGCGAAGCGCCCTACGTGGACACGCCGGCAGACGAGCGCGCGCTCGTTGCAGGGATCGTGCAGGTGCGCACGGCGCGGGGCGTGACGGTTCATATCATCCCGGGCGTGATCGAGCGCAGTGTGCTGCCGAACGTGATGCGCGGCGAAGAAACGCAGATCGTCGGCGCGCTCGCCGATGCGGGCATGGCGGGCGCCGCCCCCTCGGGTGTGCTGATCGGCTTGCCCGGTACCCATGCGAAATGGGCGGTCGTGCGCGATGCGCGAATCGAAACCTTTCACACGTTCATGACCGGCGAGGTGTTTGCCGCGCTGCGCGAGCACACGATTCTCGGGCGCACGATGCGCGAGCCGGCCAGCCCCGATGTGCAAGCCTTCCTGCGCGGCGTCAGCGTGGCGCGCAACGAGGGGCAGGCCGGCCTGCTGGCAACGATCTTCAGTACGCGGACGCTCGGGCTCACGGCGCAATTGCAGCCGGAAGAGCAGCCTGACTACCTGTCGGGCCTCGTGATCGGACATGAACTCGTCGGGCTCGACGCGGTCCTTGCAAAGCGAGGCAAGTCGTTGGCTCACGAATCGCTGCGGCTCATCGGCAGCGCGGCGCTGTGCGAGCGGTATCGCCTTGCGCTTGCGGAGTTCGGCTGCGTCAACGCGACGGTCGTCGATACGGCGACCGAGCGGGGGCTGTGGCGCGTCGCGACGGCCGCGGGCTTGCTCGCGTGCGATGCGGCGGCGGCAGCCGGACGGTAGTCGAAGGTTTTGCGGTGCGGCGGGCCAAAGAACGGCCCGGTGAGATGCAAGAAAGACCCAATAGATAGACAGGCCAGCGATGACAGACGAGTTCACTCTCCCGGCGACCTATGCGCCTCATGGGCGTATGCAAGCGGCATTCGCGGCGTGCCCGCTTGTCGCGATCATGCGCGGCGTGCGTGCTGACGAAGCGGTCGCGCATGGGCACGCACTCTATGAAGCGGGTTTCCGCCTGATCGAGGTGCCGCTCAATTCGCCGGACCCGCTCGCGAGCATCGCCGCCCTGCGCAACGCATTGCCGGCCGATGCGCTTATCGGTGCCGGTACCGTGCTGCGCCCCGCATTCGTCGACGCGGTTGCCGACGCCGGCGGCGAGCTCATCGTCATGCCGCACAGCGACGCCGAGGTGATCCGCGCGGCCAAGCGCCGTGCGCTTGCCTGTGCGCCGGGCGTGGCGACGCCGACCGAGGCGTTCGCGGCGCTTGCCAATGGCGCCGACGTGCTCAAGATGTTCCCGGCCGAGCAGCTTGGCGTCCCGGTGCTGAAGGCTTGGCGCGCCGTCATCGCCGCGTGCGTGCCGCTCGTACCGGTCGGCGGGATTACGCCGACGAACATGGCGCCGTTCCTCGCCGCGGGGGCCAATGGCTTCGGACTCGGTTCGGCGCTCTACCGGCCCGGTCAGGACCCCGACACGACGGCAGCCAACGCGCGCGCTTATATCGATGGCCTGCAGGCCGCGCGCGATGCGCAAGCGGTGGCGCCGCGATGAGCCGGCTCGGCGCAAAGGTCGCGCTGATTACCGGTGCCGCTCGTGGCATCGGTGCTGCGATTGCCGAAGCATTTGCTCGCGAAGGGGCTGCGGTTGGGCTTGCCGATCTGGACCTGGCCGGCGCTGAGCGCGTGGCAGCGGGCATCGAGACGGCATTTCCGGGTGCACGCGTATGCGCTTTGCATACGGACGTGACGAAGGCCGAGTCGGTGCAGGCCGCCGTGCAGTCGCTCGAGCACGCGTTCGGTCCGCTCGACGTGCTCGTGAACAACGCGGGCATCAACGTGTTCTGCGATCCGCTGACGATGACCGACGAGGACTGGCGGCGCTGCTTCGCGGTCGATCTCGACGGCGTCTGGAACGGGTGCCGTGCAGCGCTGCCGGGAATGGTCGCGCGCGGCGGCGGCAGCATCGTGAACATCGCATCGACGCATGCGTTCAAGATCATCCCGGGCTGCTTTCCCTATCCCGTCGCGAAGCATGGCGTGATCGGCTTGACGCGTGCGCTCGGCATCGAGTACGCGTCGCGCCAGGTGCGCGTGAATGCCATTGCGCCGGGGTACATCGAGACGCAGCTGACGCACGACTGGTGGAATGCGCAGCCTGATCCGGCGGCCGCTCGCCGCGAGACGCTCGCATTGCAGCCGATGAAGCGCATCGGCCGGCCCGAGGAAGTGGCGATGACGGCCGTGTTCCTTGCATCGGACGAGGCACCGTTCATCAACGCGAGCTGCATCACGATCGACGGCGGGCGCTCGCAGCTGTACCACGATTGAGGCGCGGCAGCCGGCCGCGAGGCGGTGTCCGGCTACCGACTTGAAACATGCCGTACCTGTGCGGTAACGCATGCAGCAACGTTTGCAGCAGCACATGCAGGAACCGGATGGCGCGCTGGCCGCGTGAGCCGTCCGCAACATGACTACGCGGCCGACACCTTCAACAGGAGACAGCAAGATGAAGCGCAGAATTTTCTTAACGCTCGCAGCCGCCGCAACGGCTTCCGTGCTTGCCGGCGCACCGGTGGCGCAGGCGGCCGATCCCGTGAAGATCGGGTTCCTGGTCAAGCAGCCCGAAGAGCCGTGGTTCCAGGATGAATGGAAGTTCGCCGAGACGGCCGCCAAGAAGGACGGCTTCACGCTCGTGAAGATCGGCGCACCGTCGGGCGAGAAGGTGATGAGCGCCATCGACAACCTCGCTGCGCAGAAGGCGCAGGGCTTCATCATCTGCACGCCTGACGTGAAGCTCGGACCGGGCATCGTTGCGAAGGCGAAGGCGCACAGCCTGAAAATGATGACGGTCGACGACCGCCTGGTCGACGGCGCGGGCAAGCCGATCGAGTCGGTCCCGCACATGGGCATTTCTGCTTACAACATCGGCCAGCAAGTCGGCAAAGGTATCGTCGACGAAATCAAGAAGCGCGGCTGGGACATGAAGGACGTCGGTGCGATCGACGTGACGTACGAGCAGCTGCCGACGGCCCATGACCGCACGCAGGGCGCGACGGACATCCTCGTCGCATCGGGCTTCCCGAAGGCGAACATCATCGCCGCGCCGCAAGCGAAGACCGACACGGAAAACGCCTTCAACGCCGCGAACATCGCACTCACGAAAAATCCGCAGTTCAAGCACTGGGTGGCGTATGGCCTGAACGACGAAGCCGTGCTGGGCGCCGTGCGCGCCGCTGAAGGCCGCGGCTTCAAGGCAGACAACATGATCGGCATCGGCATCGGCGGTTCGGACTCGGCGCTCAACGAGTTCAAGAAGCCCAGTGCGACCGGTTTCTACGGCACCGTCATCATCAGCCCGAAGCGCCACGGCGAAGAGACGTCCGAGCTGATGTACGCCTGGATCACGCAGGGCAAGGAACCGCCGAAGCTCACGCTGACGACGGGCATGCTCGCGACGCGCGATAACGTCGAGAAGGTGCGCGAAGAAATGGGTCTTGCTTCGAAGTAAGCGGCGCTTGCGGTCGAGTCGGCCGCGCGCGGCAACGCGCACCTGGCTTTGCCACGCGAGCGTTGCGCGAAAGCGCGCGCGGCCGACGATGTAGTTCTCTCAGTGCGAGGTCAAACGAAATGGCAGCCACGCTGCGATTCGACAACATCGGCAAGGTCTTCCCGGGCGTACGTGCGCTCGACGGCGTGTCGTTCGATGTCCATGCCGGCCAGGTGCACGGCCTGATGGGCGAAAACGGCGCCGGCAAGTCGACGCTGCTCAAAATACTCGGCGGCGAGTATCAGCCCGATTCGGGGCGCATTCTGATCGACGGCGAGGAAGTCCGGTTTCCGAACGCGGCCGCGTCGATCGCGGCCGGCATTGCCGTCATCCACCAGGAATTGCAGTACGTGCCCGAGCTGACGGTCACGGAAAATCTGTTGCTCGGCCGCTTGCCGAACGCGCTCGGCTGGGTCGACAAGCGCGGCGCGCAGCGTTTCGTGCGCGAGCGCCTCGCCGCGATGGGCGTCGATCTCGATCCGAATGCGCGCCTCGGGCGCCTCTCGATCGCGCAGCGGCAGATGGTCGAGATTTGCAAGGCGCTCCTGCGCAACGCACGTGTCATTGCGCTCGACGAGCCGACGAGCTCGCTCTCCCACCGCGAGACCGAGGTGCTGTTCAAGCTCGTGCGCGATCTGCAAGCCGACGGTCGGGCGCTCATCTATATCTCGCACCGGATGGACGAGATCTATGCGCTCTGCGATTCGTGCACGATCTTCCGCGACGGCCGCAAGGTCGCGTCGCACGAAGCGCTCGGCGAAATCAAGCGTGAAACGCTGGTCGCCGAGATGGTCGGCCGTGAGATCTCGGACATCTATAACTACCGGCCGCGTGCGAGCGGCGACGTGCGGCTCTCGGTGTCGGCGCTCGAAGGGCATGGCCTGTCGGCACCGGCCACCTTCGACGTGCGGGCAGGCGAAATCGTCGGCTTTTTCGGCCTCGTCGGCGCGGGGCGCAGCGAGTTGATGCGGCTCGTCTACGGCGCGGAGAAAAAGCGCGGCGGCTCGGTCATGCTCGACGCGCGCCCGATCGACGTGAAGAGCCCCGCGCAAGCGATTCGCGCCGGGATCGTGCTCTGCCCTGAAGACCGCAAGGAGGAGGGAATCGTCGCGATCGCCTCGGTCGAGGAGAACATCAACATCAGCTGCCGGCGCCACGATTTGCGCGCGGGGCTGTTTTTGAATCGGGCCAAAGAGGCGAGCACGGCGGAGCGCTTCATCAAGCTGCTCAAGATCAAGACGCCGAATCGCCGGCAGAAGATCCGCTTCCTGTCGGGCGGCAACCAGCAAAAGGCGATTCTGTCGCGCTGGCTCGCCGAACCCGATATCAAGGTGGTGATCCTCGACGAACCGACGCGCGGTATCGACGTGGGCGCGAAGCACGAAATCTATAACGTCATCTACGAACTGGCCGAACGCGGCTGTGCCGTGGTGATGGTGTCGTCGGAACTGCCCGAAGTGCTCGGCGTGTCCGACAGGGTCGTGGTCATGCGCGAAGGCGCAATCTCGGGCCAGCTCGCGCGCGGCGAAGCGAACGAAGCGGCGCTGCTGGACCTCGCGCTGCCGCAGGGTGCGCAAGCGGCACGTCAGGCAGCCTGACGCGCACCCCGAGCAACGAACAAACTCGCCGCAAAGCGGCGGACATGGGTCAAGGAGTCACGAAATGCAAGCAAGAGAAAACCTGGCGCCGGGCAGTGCGCAAGGCGCGAAGGCGGCTGCCGAGGCGCTGATCCCGCAGGCGAACGACCGTCAGAAGTGGTGGCAGCAGGTCACCGAATACAGCCTCATCCTGATCTTCGCCGTGATGTTCGTCACGACGTCGTTCACCGTCGATCACTTCTTCTCGATCGACAACATGCTCGGCCTCGCGCTCTCGATCTCGCAGATCGGCATGGTCGCCTGCACGATGATGTTTTGTCTCGCCTCGCGCGATTTCGACCTGTCGATCGGTTCGACGGTCGCGTTTGCCGGCGTGCTCTGCGCGATGGTGCTCAATGCGACGAACAGCACGGTCCTCGCGATTCTCGCCGCTGTCGCTGCCGGCTGCGTCATCGGCTTCGTCAACGGCGCCGTCATCGCTTATCTGCGCATCAACGCCCTGATCACGACGCTCGCCACGATGGAAATCGTGCGCGGTCTGGGCTTCATCGTGTCGCACGGCCAGGCCGTCGGTGTGTCGTCGGACACGTTCATCGCGCTCGGCTCGCTGACGCTCGGCGGCGTGTCGCTGCCGATCTGGGTCACGCTCGCCTGTTTCATCGTCTTCGGCGTGCTGCTCAATCAGACGGTCTATGGCCGCAATACGCTCGCGATCGGCGGCAATCCGGAAGCCTCGCGCCTCGCGGGGATCAATGTCGAGCGCACGCGCGTCGTGATCTTCCTCGTGCAAGGCGCCGTGACGGCGTTGGCCGGCGTGATTCTTGCGTCGCGTATCACCTCGGGGCAGCCGAACGCCGCCGAAGGGTTCGAGCTCAACGTGATTTCTGCCTGCGTGCTCGGCGGCGTGTCGCTGCTTGGCGGCCGTGCCACGATTTCCGGCGTCGTGATCGGCGTGCTGATCATGGGCACGGTCGAGAACGTGATGAACCTGCTCAATATCGACGCGTTCTATCAGTACCTCGTGCGCGGCGCGATCCTGCTTGCCGCCGTGCTGCTCGATCAGCTGAAGAACCGCGGCACGCGCGACTGAGAAACGGAGACTCCCGACGATGGCATTACCCGATCATCCTCAACCCGGGCCCTTTGCCCGCTACCCGAGTCTTCACGGGCGCAGCGTGTTCATCACCGGCGGCGCCACCGGCATCGGCGCGGCGTTCGTGTCGCACTTTGCCGCACAGGGCTCGCGTGTCGCATTCTGCGACATCGACGCGAGCGCCGGTGAAGCGCTGGCCGACGCGCTCGGCGACGCGCCGACCAAGCCGCGCTTTCTTGCCTGCGACCTGACCGACATCGAGGCGCTGAAGGCGGCGATCGCCGATGCGCGGGCCGAGTTCGGGCCGATCGCCGCGCTCGTGAACAACGCGGCGAACGACGTGCGCCACAGCATCGCCGACGTGACGCCCGCATCGTTCGACGCCGGTATCGCGGTCAACCTGCGGCATCAATTCTTTGCAGCGCAGGCGGTCGTCGACGACATGAAGCGCGCCGGCGGCGGATCGATCATCAATCTGGGCTCGATCAGCTGGATGCTCAAGAACGGCGGCATGCCCGTCTATCTGACGGCCAAGGCGGCCATCGCGGGTTTGACGCGCGCCCTTGCACGCGATCTCGGGCCGTTCGGCATTCGTGTGAACACGCTCGTGCCGGGGTGGGTCATGACCGAAAAACAGAAGCGGCTCTGGCTCGACGAAGCCGGTCTGCAGGCGTTGAAGGCCGGGCAATGCCTGGGCGACGAACTGCTGCCCGAGGATCTGGCGCGCATGGCGCTCTTTCTCGCGGCCGACGACAGCCGGATGGTCACCGCGCAGGATTTCATCGTCGACGGAGGTTGGGCGTGACCGATCGAAAGACCCAGGCGACATTGGCAATCGACACGAAGTGCGTGCTCGGCGAGGGGGCGACGTGGTGTTCGCGCACGAGCCGCTTCTATTGGACCGACATCGAGGGCGCGCGGCTCTGGCGCTACGACCCGCGTTCGCAGGAGCGCCAGTCGTGGCAGATGCCCGAGCGGCTTGCCACTTTTGCGCTTTGTGCCGACCCGCATTACCTGCTGCTCGGGCTGGCCACGCATCTCGCGTTCTTCGACCTCGCGACGGGCGAGTGCCGCCCGATTGCGGACGTCGAGGCCGGCATGAACACCCGTCTGAACGACGGTCGCTGCGATCGGCAGGGCCGGTTCGTCTTCGGTACGAAGGACGAAGCGGCGGTGCCGCAGCCGGTCGGCGGTTTTTATCGGCTCAATCTCGACCTGTCTCTGGAGCGGCTGCCGTTGCCTGCACCGGCCATCTCGAACAGCATCGGCTTCAGTCCCGACGGTGCGACGATGTACTTTTGCGATTCGCCGACGCGCGAAATCATGGCTTGCGACTACGCTGTCGACGGCAGCGTATCGAACGTGCGGTGCTTCGTTAAGCTCGCCGACCCCGACGGCGAGCCCGACGGTTCGACCGTCGATGCCGACGGCGGGCTCTGGAATGCGCAGTGGGGCGGCTCGCGCGTCGTGCGATACGGCGCAAACGGCGTAGAGACCGAGCGCGTGCGCGTCCCGACGCATCAGCCGAGCTGCGTGGCGCTCGGCGGGCCCTCGCTGCGCACGCTTTACGTGACGACGGCGCGCGTCGGGCTCGACGCTCCAACGCTCGCCGCCGAGCGGGCCGCGGGCGGCGTGTTCGTGGCGACGAGCACACACGGCGGGTTGCCCGAGCCGTTGTTCGGCGGGGCGCATCGATAGGTCGCGGCGTGCCTTCGGCGCGTGGCGACCGCTTTTTTTCGGCTCAGAAGGAGAGAACCATGAGTGCTCCCCACTCCGATGCCATGGCGACGCGTGCTGCGTCGCCGTCCGATGCGCGTCGCGCGAAGCTGGCTGCACTGACGCAACCTGTTCGCACGGGGCCGCAGACGGCCGTGTTCGCGCGCGGCGTCGCCGATGCGGCCGATCCGGCCGAGGGCGCGACGCTCACGCTCGCGAATGCGCGCTTGCGCGTCGACTTGGCGCCGGCGCTCGGAGGCGCGCTCACGCGGTTCGACTGGCGCGGCGACGGCGGGGTACCGGTGCCGCTGTTCCGTCCTGCCGCGTCCAGCAACGCGGGCACGGACCCGAACACGCTCGCCTGCTATCCGCTCGTGCCGTACTCGAATCGCATCGGCGACGGGCGATTCCGATTCGCAGGCCGCGATGTCGAGGTACCGCGCACTCGACCCGACGAGCCGCTGCCGATTCACGGCGATGGTTGGCTTTCTGCCTGGCAGGTCGAGCGCTGCGACGCGACCTGCGCGACGCTCTCACTCGAGCGCGCCCTACCGGCCGCGCAGATGCTTAGGCGTGGAGGACAACAAGCGAATGCCCTTGATGAGCAGCGACCGCCGATCGCAAGTTCCCTCCCCGAGAATGCCGGACGTGCAGCGCAGGAGCGAGGCGCCGGTCGCCGGAACCCCGAGCGCCGAAAGAGCTCCCGGAAGGGAGGCGTCGCTCATGCCGACTATGGCCGGTGGCTCGGGCTGGCGGAGCATGCCCTCGAGCGCCACCCGCCCCGCCAGTGCGCCGATTTGTGCTGCCATGATTGCCTCCG
>CBJMQH010000058.1:0-15235 GCA_966431825.1 uncultured Trinickia sp. | reverse complement strand
GGCTGGGGCATGCTCGGCCGCGTCGTGGACTCGGCCGGCCGCCCGCTCGACGGTCTCGGCCCGCTGACGAACGAAGCCGATGCGCCGCTGTCGGCCCCGTCGATCAACCCGCTGCAGCGCGAGCCGATTCACAAGGTGCTCGACGTCGGCGTGCGCGCGATCAACGCGCTCTTGACCGTCGGCCGCGGGCAACGGATGGGGCTGTTCGCCGGCTCGGGCGTCGGCAAATCGGTCCTGCTGGGCCAGATGGCGCGCTATACGAGCGCCGAAGTGATCGTGATCGGGCTCATCGGCGAACGCGGCCGCGAAGTGAAAGAGTTTATCGAGCAGATCCTGGGCGAGGAAGGCCTCGCGCGCTCGGTCGTCGTCGCCGCACCGGCGGACGTCTCGCCGTTGCTGCGCATGCAGGGTGCCGCCTACGCGACCTCGCTCGCCGAGTACTTCCGCGATCAGGGCAAGCACGTATTGCTGCTGATGGATTCGCTCACGCGCTATGCGATGGCTCAGCGCGAGATCGCGCTTGCGATCGGCGAGCCGCCGGCCACGAAGGGCTATCCGCCGTCGGTGTTCGCGAAGCTGCCGGCACTCGTCGAGCGCACGGGCAACGGCCCCGAGGGGGGCGGTTCCATTACGGCGTTCTACACGGTGCTGACCGAAGGCGACGACCAACAGGATCCGATCGCCGACTCGGCACGCGCCATTCTCGACGGGCACGTGGTGCTTTCGAGAACGCTGGCCGAAGCGGGGCATTATCCGGCGATCGATATCGAAGCATCGATCAGCCGGGCCATGACGGCGCTCATCGACGACAAGCATCTCGATCGCGTGCGCCAGTTCAAGCAGTTGCTCTCGCGCTACCAGCGCAACCGGGACCTCATCAACGTGGGGGCCTATTCGAGCGGGCGCGATGCGCTGCTCGACCGTGCGATCGCACTTTACCCACGCATCGAAGCGTTTTTGCAGCAGGGCTTTCGCGAATGCGCGCCATTCGCACCAAGTCTCGGTATGCTTGACGAATTGTTGTCCTGAATGTCGTTGTCATAAGATTAGGTGTTCGAAGGAGTTTGGCGATGGCGAAGCACTTCCCGATCCAGACGCTCATCGACCTCGCACAAGGCGACGTCGATACCGCTGCGAAGCAGCTCGGCCGCGCGCAACGCGAGCGTGCCGATGCACAGTCGCAGCTCGAAGCGCTGATCCGCTATCGC
Source organism: uncultured Trinickia sp. (assembly GCA_966431825.1). GTDB lineage: Bacteria > Pseudomonadota > Gammaproteobacteria > Burkholderiales > Burkholderiaceae > Trinickia. The sequence continues at coordinate 14,027 of CBJMQH010000058.1, read as the reverse complement.
GACGAGTACCACGCGAACTTCACGAAGTCGGCGTGCTCGGGCATGCCTGCCGGGAACTGGCGCAACTTCCAGGCGTTCATCGATACGCTCGATGCGGCCATCGCCCAGCAGCGCGCGCTGGTCACATCGGCCACGACGCGTGTCGAAGCCGCCAAGCCCGAATGGGTGCGCCAGAAGCAGAAGCTCGGTTCTTACGAGATCCTGCAGGCACGCGGGGTCGCCGCCGAGGCACGCGTCGCCGCGCGGCGCGAGCAGCGCGATGCCGACGAGCATGCAGCGAAAGTCCTGCGCATGCGCCGCGAGCAAACGAACTGACGAACTGCCCGACTGACGACACAAACGAACATCATCTGAACCACGGATTAACGCGACCGGCCCGCACCTTTTTGCGCAAACCGGCGCGAGCGAGAACGAGACCCTGACCATGCCGCCCATTTCCTTCATCGATGCGCTGACGAGCAGCCCCGCCGCCGGCAGTGCCGCTGCTGCGCGCAAAGACAGCGCTTCGACCGGCACGCCGTTCGCCCAGACGCTGCAGCAGACGATCGGCGCCCAGCAACAGCCGCAGCAGCCTCAACAGAGCACGTCCGCCGACGCATCGTCCGGCAGCAGCGCCTCGGCCAGCGCCGACAAGAGCAGCGCCGGCGCAAATTCGAGCGCGAACACGAGCACGTCCGCAACGAACGACGCGACGCAGGCGAGCGGCGCCAAGCCGTCGCAGGCTTCGAACGGCAAGGCGGGCGACGCGAACAACACGACGAACGCAGCGGCGAACGGACAGCAGACCAATCAGGCGCAGAACGCGTCGACCGACGCGAATGCGGCTGCGCAGCAAGCAGCCCAGGCGCAAGCGCAGAACGACACCAACGCCGCAGCAACGCAGAGCGCGACGACGACGGTCGCCGGCACCGGCGATCCGACCGGCACGGGCACGTCGTCCGCCACCGGCGCGAACGGCAAGAAGGTCGGCACCGAGCCGAAGACCGTGCGCGCGGCGCTCGAAGCAGCACTGGCCGCGCAAATGGGTATACAAGGCCAGATGACGACGGGCGCGATGGCATCGGCGGCCGCAGCCGCATCGGCCAATGCAGCCGGCAACGGTCAGGGTGCAGGCCTCACCGGCGGCATGGGCTCCAACCCGCTTGGCTCGAAAGCGCTGCCTGCGCTCACGGGCGAGGGCAAGAACGCCGGCGCTGCAGCACTCGGTAGCGCCGTGGCGCAGGCCGCCAAGGCTGCGCCGGCCGCTCAAACGGCGGCGGATGGGGCGGCGGCAGCCAGCGCGGCTGCTGTCGCATCGAACGCGACGGGCGATGTCGATCTCGCCACGCTGAAGGACACGGCCGAAGCCGCGCGTGCGGCGCTGGCCGCGACGCAGGCCGCCACGGCCTCGACGGCGGCCACGGCAGCCGCTCAGGCGGCCAGCCAGGCGGCGGCCCCTGCGGCGGGCGAACAGGCCGTTGCCTCGCTCGCGCCGCCCGTGGGCACGCCCGATTGGGAAGACGCGTTCAGCCAGAAGGTGGTGTTCCTCTCCAATGCCCACCAGCAAAGCGCCGAGCTGACGCTGAACCCGCCGGATCTGGGCCCGTTGCAAGTCGTGCTCCAGGTTGCCGACAACCACGCGCACGCCCTGTTCGTGTCGCAGCACCAGCAGGTGCGCGAAGCCGTCGAAGCGGCCTTGCCGAAGCTGCGCGACGCGCTGGAATCGGGCGGTCTGGGGCTCGGCAGTGCCAGCGTCAGCGACGGTTTCGCCCGGCAGGCCAACCAGCAGGGGTCCCAAGGCGGCAACGGTTCCGGCCGCGGCACGCGCGGCGGGTCGGGCGACGATGACGGTGAAGATATTGCCGTCACTTCGGCACCGGTCACCTCGCAGCGCAAGGTCGGTCTCGTCGATACGTTCGCCTGAAGGCGGCTGACCGGCCTTACGGCGCCGGCGCAGCCCGCTTGCTCTTCCCTGCCGATCCTCGGCCTCAACCCATGGCCCGAGCTGCCTGCGCATGCCGGCCGGTATCGAGCCGGCACGCGCAGGCGGCCTTTCGACCTCGCGCGCCGGGCGGGCGCGCGGCTTGCTTCCCCAATTTTGCGAGCAGCCTGCCCGAAGCGCTTTTTGCAAACGCACGAGATGGCGTCGAATGTCCCTTCTTTTCGGCTTATCGCCGAGGTCGGCTTTGACGAACAATCCACCCTACCGCATTCACGCAAAGCACTGTCATGGCATCCACGACCGCAACGCAGCAGACCGTCGACGCACCAGCGAAGTCGGGCAAGCTCAAACGCCTCCTGCTGATCGTTCTCATCGCGCTGTTCGCGGCCGGTGCCGCGGCCGGCGGCATGTACTTCTTCCTGATGAAGAACGGCGTCAGCGCGAAACCCGCGCCGCCGCCGCCCCCGCCGCCGCCGGTGTTCTTCGCGCTCGAGCCGATGACGGTGAACCTCTTGTCCGACGACGGTCAGCATTACCTGCGCGTCGGCCTGTCGCTGAAGCTCGCGAACGAGAAGACGCAGGAAGAACTCACGCAGCATATGCCCGAGATTCGCAGCCGGATCTTGCTGGCGCTGTCGAACAAGCACCCGGAAGAGCTGGTCACGCTCGACGGCAAGCGCGCTCTTGCCCATGAGTTGCAGGGCCTGATCGAGCAGCCGACCGACAAGGGGCTCCCCCCGGTGCACATCGAAGGCGTATTGTTTACGGAATTCGTGGTCCAGTGATCCGAAAGCGGCCGGCGGCCATGACGCCGGCCTCTTCGATCGCTGAGCCGATCTCATCAACCCCAACCAAGGTAAGAGGAAAGGAGTGGGCCACGAAGAGTTCATGTCCCAGGAGGAAGTCGATGCACTCCTGAAGGGCGTAACAGGCGAAGCCGATGCCGAAGCAGAGCACGGTGAGAAAGCCACCGTTCGCAATTACAACATTGCGACGCAGGAACGCATCGTTCGCGGTCGGATGCCCGGCCTCGAAATCATCAACGAGCGCTTTGCGCGACTGATGCGGATCGGGATTTTCAACTTCATGCGCCGTACGGCCGAAATTTCGGTCGGGCCTGTGAAGGTGCAGAAGTACAGCGAGTTCACGCGTAACCTGCCGATCCCGACGAACCTGAACCTCGTGCACATCAAGCCGCTGCGCGGCACGTCGCTGTTCGTGTTCGATCCAAATCTGGTGTTTTTCGTTGTCGACAACCTGTTCGGGGGCGACGGGCGCTTCCACACGCGCGTCGAAGGGCGCGACTTTACGGCGACCGAACAGCGCATTATCGGCAAGCTGCTGAACCTCGTGTTCGAGCACTACACGACGGCGTGGAAGAGCGTGCGCCCGCTGCAGTTCGAGTTCATGCGATCGGAAATGCATACGCAGTTCGCGAACGTCGCTACGCCGAACGAAATCGTCATCGTGACGCAGTTTTCGATCGAATTCGGCGCGACGGGCGGCACGCTGCACATCTGCATGCCGTACTCGATGATCGAGCCGATCCGCGACGTGCTGTCTTCGCCGATTCAGGGCGAGGCGCTCGAAGTGGACCGTCGCTGGGTGCGCGTGCTGTCGCAGCAGGTTCAATCGGCGGAGGTCGTGCTGACGGCCGATCTGGCCGAAGTCCCGGTCACGTTCGAAGACATTCTCAACATGCGCGTCAATGACGTGCTGCCGATCAACATCCCCGAGACGATCGTCGCCAAGGTCGACGGCGTGCCCGTGATGGAATGCGGATACGGCATTTTCAATGGTCAATACGCGCTGCGCGTCCAGAAGATGATCAGCGCTGCCGAAAATACGGTAAAGGAAACTGGATATGAGTGACTTGAACGCGACGCCCGCCGAAGGGACGGCGATCCCGGAAGCGCAGTTCGAAATGCCTGCCGCGGCCAAGGCTGCGCCGGACACCTCGAGCGACGAGACGGGGCTCGACGATTGGGCTGCCGCGCTCGCCGAGCAGAACTCGAACGAAGCGCCGGCACCTGCTGCTGCAGGTGTGTTCCAGCCGCTGTCGAAGGTCCAGCCCACGACGACGCGCAACGACATCGACATGATTCTGGACATCCCCGTCCAGATGACGGTGGAGCTCGGGCGCACGAAGATCGCGATTCGGAACCTGTTGCAGTTGGCGCAAGGCTCTGTCGTCGAACTCGACGGCCTGGCCGGCGAGCCGATGGACGTGCTCGTGAACGGCTGCCTGATTGCACAGGGCGAAGTCGTGGTCGTCAACGACAAGTTCGGTATCCGTCTGACCGACATCATCACGCCGGCCGAGCGGATCCGAAAGCTCAACCGATGAAAACGCGCGCGCGCAACGCGCCGGCCGTCAGCCTCACGCCGGCAACGCGCCGTAGCGAGACGGGTCGAGCGCGCTGGCGCGCGCCGTTCGCCGCGGCTCATCGCTGCGCGATCGTTCTCGTCGCCGCGCTGCCCGTTGCGGCCCGCGCGGCCGATCTGAATGCCGTCAATCGTGCCGCCCAGACGGCCTCGATGCCCGGGGTCGGCACGGCGGTCCCCTCGCTCGGCCTCGGCGCCGTCCTGCAAACCCTGTTCGGCCTCGCGGTCGTGATCGGTCTCGTGTTCGCCTGTGCATGGGTGGCGCGTCGTTTCGGGCTGCAGCCTTCTGCCCGCAACAACGTCGTGCGCACGGTCGGCGGCGTTTCGCTCGGTGGCAAGGAGCGCGTGGCGGTCGTCGAGATCGGCGATACGTGGCTCGTGCTCGGCGCGGCGCCCGGCAACGTCCGGCTGTTGCATACACTGCCGGCCGGCTCGACCGGGGTGCCCGGCTCGGTCGGTAGCGGTGGCGATCAAGTGCGCACCGATACCGCCGACGGCGCCGGCACGCCGGCAGGCAGCTTCGGTTCGCGCTTTCGCGCGGCGCTGGCGGAAGAAGCAAAAAAACGGTTTTCCCGGCCTTCGGGCGGAGGCAAGTAATGTCGTTGTGCCGAATGAAACGGCTGGCGCGGATGCTGTGGCCCGTGCTGCCGCTTTTGATTTTGATGCTCTCGCCGTCGGCCACGTTCGCACAGGCGAACGGGCTGCCTGCGTTCAATACGAGCCCCGGACCGAACGGCGGCACGACCTATTCGCTGAGCGTGCAGACGATGCTGCTGCTCACGATGCTGTCGTTCCTGCCGGCGATGGTCCTGATGATGACGAGCTTCACGCGCATCATCATCGTGCTTTCGCTGCTGCGCCAGGCGATGGGCACGACGACGACGCCGCCGAATCAGGTGCTCGTCGGGCTCGCGCTATTTCTGACGCTGTTCGTGATGTCGCCGGTGTTGAACAAGGCTTATACCGACGGCTACAAGCCGTTCTCGGACGGCACGATACCGATGGAGACGGCGGTACAGCGCGGCGTGGCGCCGTTCAAGACGTTCATGTTGCGGCAGACGCGCGAGTCGGATCTCGCGCTCTTTGCGCGGATCTCGCATGCGCCTGCGATGCAGGGCCCCGAGGACGTGCCGCTCTCGCTGCTCGTGCCGGCTTTCGTCACGAGCGAACTGAAAACGGGCTTTCAGATCGGCTTCACGATCTTCATCCCGTTTTTGATCATCGACATGGTCGTCGCGACCGTGCTGATGTCGATGGGGATGATGATGGTCTCCCCTGTCACGATTTCACTGCCGTTCAAGCTGATGCTGTTCGTCCTCGTGGACGGGTGGCAGTTGCTGATCGGCTCGCTCGCGCAGAGCTTCTCCTGACGAAGCCGCGCTTACGCGAAAAAGTCTGAAGCCGAGGTAAACAGTCATGACGCCGGAATCCGTTTTCACGCTCGCGCACCGCGCGATGTACGTCACCCTTCTGCTCGCGGCACCGCCGCTGATCGTGTCGCTCGTCGTCGGCTTGCTCGTGAGTTTCTTTCAGGCCGCCACGCAAATCAACGAGTCGACGCTTTCGTTCATTCCGAAGGTCGTGGCCGTGACGGTGACGCTCGTCATTGCCGGGCCGTGGATGATGTCGATCGTGCTCGACTATATGCGGCAGATGTTCACGAGTATTCCCTCTCTTGCCGGATGACGGCGCTGCGGGCCGCCTAAGCTCGATAGTCCGATGATCAATGTTACGTACGCTCAACTGAATGCCTGGCTCACGGCGTTCTTTTGGCCGCTCGTGCGGATTGCGGCACTGATTGCGACGGCGCCTGTGCTGGGCCATACGTCGGTTTCCGCACGCGTGAAGGTAGGGCTGGCGGCTGTGATCACGGTGATCGTCGCGCCGACGCTGCCGCCGATGCCGACCGTCACTGTCTTTTCGGCGGCGGGCGTGTGGATCATTGCGAATCAGATTTTGATCGGCGCTGCACTTGGCCTCACGATGCAGCTCGTGTTTGCGACGGTCGAGATGGCCGGCTCGCTCATCGGTCTGCAGATGGGGCTCGGTTTTGCCTCGTTTTTCGATCCGGGGTCAAATACATCTCAGGAAGCGATCGCGCGCTACATCAATACGATTGCGATGCTTGTCTTTCTGACGCTCGATGGGCATTTGCAGGTCATCGCGGCGCTCATCGAGTCGTTTCAATCGGTGCCGATTTCGCCCGACCTGCTCGGGACAGCGGGTTTGCACGCGTTCGTCGAAGGCGCAAGCGCGGTTTTCGCGGCGGGGTTGCTGCTCGCGCTGCCGGTGGTGGTGGCCTTGTTGATCTCGACGCTCTCGCTTGGCATTCTGAACCGCGCTGCGCCGCAAATCGGCGTGTTTCAGATCGGCTTCTCGGTGACGCTCATCGTCGGGCTGCTGCTGATCCAGCTCATGCTGCCGAACATGATTCCGTTCTTCGGCCGCTTGTTCAACAGCGGGATCGAGCAGATGGGACGGGTGGCGGCGGGGTTGCGGTAAGCCTGTCCGGTGGCGACAGCCACGCCGTCACCACGAAAACAGCTTGTCGGTCGGCTGCGCGATGTCGTCGTGCGAAATGACAACTAAAATCGCATCGCTGAACCGCGCCCGGAACGCCGCGAGAACCGCCTGCGCAGACTGGCGATCGAGATTCGCGGTTGGTTCGTCAAGAATCAGTACGCCGGCATCCCTCACGAACGCACGCGCGAGCGCGATGCGGCGACGCTCGCCGCCGGACCAATCGCCGCCGCGATCCTGGATTGAATCGCTCAACGTCAATCCACGCGCGCTCATCATGTCTGTAATACCGAGTTGCCGGGCGGCGTCTTCGATCGTCTCATCCGAAATCGAGCGATCGCCGAGCCTGATATTGTCGGCGATGGTTCCCGCGAACACGTAGTCGACCTGCGGCACATAGAGGACGAACCGACACAGTTCGCTGCTTCGGGCTGGCAACGTGTAGGCTGTCCTGTTGACGATCACGCTGCCCGTAGCAGGGATGAGGCCGGCCATGCTGCGAGCCAAAGTCGTTTTTCCAATGCCGCTCGGCCCTTGGACGATAACAACATCGCCGCGCCGCCACGACGCGGATCGTGCCGTACCGATCGTTCGGTTACCGCTCATGGCAAGCAGATGTTGCAGCACGAACGTTCCGACCGCCTCACGCGGCGGCAGTGCTTTTGGAGGTTCGCGATCCGCATCTTCCAAGACGCGCGCCGCGACTTTCATGCTGGCGGATGCGTGCGTCAGCCGCTCTGCCGAGCGCGACAGTTCCACGATCGGCGCAATCAGCTGAAAATAAGCCAGGATCAGCGCGACCAACCCACCGATTCGTTCGACATTGGCTGTGTCACTGCCTGCGCCGTAGCCCTGGGATAGATAGACGGCTATCGCCGCGACTAGCCCAAACCAGCGCACGATTTCCTGACGGACTTGCTTGCGAAAATAGTGTCGACCGTGCCTCTCGACTTGCCCATCGAATTTGGCGAGCTGGCGGCCAAGCGTCTCGATCAGGAAAGGCGCCGTGCCGAAACTGCGAACGACCTCGCCCAACTCGTGCGCGGTCCCAATATGCCTGACTATCTCACGCTGCGCCTCGTCCAGGCACTGACATAGCGCGTACTCCTTCCGCACGTCCCGCAAATTCCACGCCGCGAGGATTCCGGTCACCGCACAAACGATGATTGCGGTAGGAGCGCTGACCCGGACGGCCAGGAAAGAAAGCGCAATTACCAGACCCGTGAGATAGGGCACAAGGTCGGTGAATAGGTCGGAGACGACCGCATGCGCGGCGTCCCGGCCTTTATTGAACGCGTGCATCAAGTCGCCGACGGAATATCGCCAGAACGAGCGATCCGGTCGCAACAGCGCAACCAGCGTGGCCATTGCGATGTCACTGCCCGTGCGTTCGCGCGCGCGCAGTGCGAATCGGTTCGCCGTTGCCGAGCACAATCCGCTCACTACGCCGATGCAGACGTAGGCAGCGATGCTCGTGGCGAGACCTGTGCCCCGTGCTGCGGCAACCGTGGCCCCTGCCAACACAAAAGGCTGTACCGCGAGCAGACCGCGCGCAAACGTGGCGAAGAGGGCCACCAGCACAGCCGATCGCAGCGTGCTTGCTTGAATGACGCCGAGCAGCAGACGTAGATTCGAAGGCAGTTGGGTCATAGGCCCCCGGGGAAATGCCATCTCGTTAAGCGGTCAGCCGTCGCAAAACGACCTCGAGCCGGACGGCGTTGGCGAAACAAATCAAAGGAATTTCGCAGCTGCCATTGTTGACAAACTCGACGTGCTGGCGAAGCAACGCGGGCAGTTCGAGAATGCCGAACTCGTGGATCAACGCGGCCACTGCACAAACCGTTGGTAACGGTGTAGAATACGAAATGGAGCCCTGGTGCGCCGGACGTTGTAAGTTACCCGGGCGAGTGCTCCAACGCTTTCAAGGCCGCTTTCGAGCGGCCTTTTCTATTTCAGCGCCCACGCGGTTTGTTCGCGTCTCCCTTCGGAATCACCGAATACAGTTCGGCCCGTGGCTTCCGTTGCGTCAGTTCCAGAACTGCCCGATCCCGCACCCGATTTCCGTAACCGTCTTCTCTGGGCGTGGCGCTTTCGAGTGCAGTCATCTTGGCATGCGGCATCACGACTGCATCCGAGGCCAGCGCGCTCGCGATCTGCCCAATCACGTCGTCGATCGTGTAGTTGTCGCGCAGAATGCGACTGTCGTAGGTGTGCTGGCCGATGAAAACGACCTCCGGGTCTTCCAGTGGCGGTAAATTTGCCGCAGCCCGGTGAGCGTTCACCATCCCATGCTGGGCGTGCGTCAGTCGGCCAATGGGAACAGCTCGGGCCTTCCCTCCGCGCTGAATCTCTTCAAGGTTGCCCCGGATGAGGTAAAGGGCGTTGTCGTAAAGCGGCATTGTGTCGTTGCGTGAGGTCGCCCAGCGGAAGCAAGCCCCCGCTGCGCATAGCTCAACTACTCAGCACAAACTCGCAGCCAGGATATGCCCTGCGATTACGAGAAGCCGCTTTGAGCAGGTCCGCCCAACATACGCTCCGCCCGCCTCCCCGATGAACAACGGCGCGCATATTCGGACGAAAGGCAACAAAAAAACGGCCGGTCCCCCTTGACGAGGAAACCGGCCGTTTCTGCGTACGCCCCGCGTACGCCGCACGTCCTACTTCATGTATCAGCCGTTGATGTACTGGAACAGCGACATCCCGGAAATCTGCACGAAGCTCTTCTGCGCCGCTTCGAGTGCGTTCTGCGTCAGCTGGAACTTGCTGATCGCCGACACCATGTCCACACCCGTCAAATCCGACAGATTGCTCTGCGCCTGCAGCGTCATCGTGTTCGTCGTCGTCTGCAACGCCTGCAGCTCCTGCTCGCGACCGCCCACCGACGCCTGCACCACCGTCACCGCCGTCAACGAGTTCTGCAACTGCACGAGCCCCGTCGAAAGCGCATTCGTCAACGTCGCCTGCGCCGTCGTATTGTTGTCCGCCGGCTGATTCAACGCCGCAATGATCGAATCGATCGACGAGAACATGCTGCTGTTCGCCGACGAAGTCGCCGGCGCCACGCCGAACGTATCGCCCGGCTTCGGCGCACCCGAAATCGCGAGCGTCATCCCCGCACCCAGCGCGATCGGCGAAGTCGACGAGAACGGACTCGCCGCCGTCGTCGAACCCGTCGTGTTGTCCGTCACCGTGTAAGTCGGCGCGGCAGCCGTACCGCCGATCGTGATCGTGTAGTTGTCCGAATTCGTACCCACCGAAGGGTTCGTAATCGTCGCCTTGCCGATCGTGCCCGTGCCCGTGTTGGCCGCCGAAGCCGATGCCACCGGCGCCGTGCCGATCGCCGGCACCGTCATGAACACCGTCGCGCCGCTGTCGTTCACCGAAACCTGACGCGAATCGGCCACCTGCACCTGCCGCAAACCATTGTCGCCCAGGTAGTTCACACCACCGGCCGGGTTGTTCGTGAACGGCTGCGTCGTGGCCTGAAAACCCGAGAAGACATAATTGCCCGCGCCGTCGCTCGTATTCGCGAGCGTCAGCAACTGGCTGCGGTACCCCTGGATTTCCTTCGCGATCGACTGACGGTTCGTGTCGTTCATCGTACCGTCGCCGGCCCGCACGATCTGCGCCGTAATCGCCGAGATCGCGCTCGCCACGCTCGACAGCGACTTGTCCTCGAGCGCCAGCGACGACAGCGCCGAATTCTGATTCGACGTGTACTGCGTCAATGTCGACGTCGACATCGTCAACTGCACCGCCTGCGCCGCCGCCACCGGATTGTCCGACGGCGTCGTCAAAGCGGTACCGCTGGAGAGCTCCTGATAATACGTCGACAGCTGGCTCTCCTGATTGCCCATCGTCTCGATGTTCAGGTTGTAAAACTGCGAAGTCGAAATACGCATCGCCTAACCCCTTTACCGGAAGATGCCCAACAGGGTCTCGAACATCGACTCGGCCGTCTGGATGACCTTGCTGTTCGCCTGATAGAGCTGCTGAAATTGCAACAGGTGCGACGCTTCTTCGTCCAGATTGACGCCCGAAACCGCCTGTTGAGCCGACGTGATCTGCGTCACGAGCGCCGATTGCGCCGTCGTCGACGCCTTCAACTGATTCGCCGCATTCCCGATGTTGTTCACGTAGTTGGCGTAACCGCCCGTCAACGTCGTCTTGCCGTTCGCGAGCACCGTGTTCGTGATCAGCTGCGACATCGCCAACGCGTTCCGCCCGTCCGCCAGCCCCGTATTCGGCGCAACGGTGAACTGGTCGCCGTTGCCCGGCGTCCCGGTGATCGAGAACGACACGCCGTTCGTGATACCGGCCGGCGTGGGCGTCGTCGTGCTGTTGATCGTGTAGGTCGCGCCGTTCGTGAACGGCACCGTCGTGGCACCCGAGGCAATCGCCACCGTCGACGTCGACGAACCCGACTTGATCGTCACGGTCGTGCCGGCCTGGAAGCCCGACAGCGTGGCCGTCGCCGAGTTGTACGTGAGCGTCGTGCTGCTCGAAATACTGTAGCCCGCCGTAACCGAGCCCTGCGTAATCTGCGCCGCACCCGTGTTCGTCGTGCCGGCCGAAGCCAGCACTGGCGCTGCGGCAGCGATCGCCGATGCGTTCGTCGTCGCGAGCCCGAACGTGTTCAGCGCACCACGCGTCGGCTGAATCGTGAACGAGTCGCCCGCGTTCATCGAGCCCGACGTGATGTTGAGCATCAGTCCGCCCATCGATGCAGTACCGTTCGGCGCCGTCGTCGTGCTGGCCACGACCGCGTTCGTCGTCGTATCGGTCAGCGTGTAGTTCGTGCCGTCGAATGCGAGCTTGTAGTCGTCCGACGTCGGTTGCGCCGCATTCGCGAAGCCCGCGGTCAGCGTCGCATTACCCGTGTTCGCCAGATTCGAATAAACCGCCGGCGCACCCACGGTGAACAGGTTCCCGCCCGCATTGCCGGTCAGATCGATGCCGAGTGCATTCTGACCGTTGATCTGCGCGGCAAAGCTCGTCGCAATCGCGCCGAGCTGCGCTTCGGCCGGATCGAGCGTCTGATCGCGGAACGAGAGCAATCCGCTCACGGTCCCGCCCGTCAGTGCCGAGTTCGGCAGAAACTGCGGCGTAGCCGGCGTCGTGGCGTTCAAAAGCCCGTTGTAGGTCACCGACAGTTCGCTCGGGTCGCTCTGCGAAATCGAGGTGCCGAGCTGGAATGCGCTGCTCGACACGACGAGCGGCTGCCCGTTGCCGATGAAGACGCTGTAGCCGCTCGAATTCTGAACGACCGAGACGCCGACCAGCTGGGACAGATCCGAAACGGCCTTGTCGCGCTGGTCGAGCAATTGGTTCGGCGGCTGGCCTTGCCCGCTCGCCTGCGAGATCTGCCCGTTCAGGTCGGCGATCTGCTTGGCCAACGTGTTGATCGAGGCAACGGCCGTCGTCAGCTGCGTGTTCACGCTCTGACGAAGCTGGTCGTATTGCGTGCCTGCCGCATTGATCTGCGAGGCGAGCGTTTGCGCCGAGCTGATCGCCGATTGACGCGACGAAAGCGTATTCGGGCCGTTCGCAACGGTCTGCAGTGCCGTGAAATACGAGGTGATCGCCGCGGAGATACCGCCCGTGGGGCTGCCCACCATGTTGTTCAGCTGCGACACCATCGCGTAATTCGCCGACAGCGAGCTGTTCGCCGACTGCGCGCTATTGAGCTGCGTGCTGAGGAACTGGCTGTAGTTGCGCTGAACCGTCGCGACATTCACGCCGTTGCCGAGAAATCCCGACCCGGTGTATTGCCCGCTCGCCTCGGAATAGACCGGGGCTTCGACCGTATAACCGGGCGTCGATGCGTTGCTGATGTTCTGGCTCGTCGTGGTCAAGCCCCATTGCGCTGCATTGAGGCCCGACACGCCGATAGAAAAGATGTTGTTCGACATGCGTCTTCCTGATGAGCGGCAGGCAAAGGTTTGCGTGCCGCGTAGAGGGAACACATGTATAACGGCCGCCCTGGCGAAAAATTTAAGGGCCAGTAAAGGAATTTTCGTTGGGCGCAAGGCGCCCAAACTTCCGTCGGGCGAGAGACGCCCGCGTTACGCCTTCACGAGCGAGCGGCGGCGCATTTCGAGCTGCGTAATGAGCCGTTGCAGCGTGTTTTCGGCGCTGCCCGGCAGCGTCACGAAGCGCATGCCGAGCTGGAAGCGCCGGCCGCCGTTCGGCAGCTCCGTGGCGCGCAGCGAGACAAGCTCGAGGTCCAGCGACAGCGTGCCGTTGCCGTTCAGATTCACTTCGACATCGGACAGCGTCGCCCCCATCGGCAGCTCGGCCACCCGCTCGTCCGTCGTGCGCAACCCGATGCCGCCGAGCGACAGGTCCTGCACCTCGAAGCGGAACGATTCGCCCTCGGGCAAGCGCCCCCGGCAGACGTACGGTTCGAGCACCGGCGCGTCGACGCGGAAATACTCGCGCCGCTGCACGTAGAAGAGCACTTCGGGAAACGGTGCCTCGAATGCAGGCAGCCCTTCGAACCGCGTTTCTTTCGGCGTTACCGTCGAAAACTGCACGCGCACGCCGTCAGGCGACGCGCGGAACATGCAGCTCGGCGAGGCAAGCATCGCGCGGTTCTGTTCGGGCAGCGCGCCCCAATCGAACACGAACGTGCGCTCTCGCGCATCGACGTCGAGCAGGCGCGTCACGAGTTGACCGCCCTTGTATTGGGCCGTCAGAAAATCGCCGCGGTTGGCCAGGTTGCGCAACTGAACCCCGATTTCGAGCGGATTGCGCCGACCGAAATCACTACCGAGTTCTTCTGTACCGTCTGTCGAGCCGTTCGACTGATTCGTATCCATGGGCTTGCCGTATGCGTGGTCGCGTGCTGGCGCAAGAGCGCCGACGCACATGCTTTCGGACGCCTTACAGGCAATCCGAACTGGGACTGTCTGATTAGCGGCATCAAAAAAGCAAAGTTTAGAGCCAACCGGAAATATTTTGGGATAGGAAGCCCATGCGCGAAACGAAGCGCTGGCGCGCCGTTTCGATCTTCCGCGTCTAATACTGTTTTTTTCGCGGGAAAATGATACTTCCCCTTTGCCTGCTTAATACCTGGCCTGGGGAAGTTTTTTTCGCGGGAAAATGATACTTCCCCTTTGCCTGCTTAATACCTGGCCTGGGGAAGTTTTTTTCGCGGGAAAATGATACTTCCCCTTTGCCTGCTTAATACCTGGCCTGG
>CBJMQH010000057.1:0-15257 GCA_966431825.1 uncultured Trinickia sp. | reverse complement strand
AGTGACGCAGCAAAACGCGGCGCTCGTCGAACAAGCGTCGGCTGCCGCGCAGTCGCTCGAAGACCAGGCGTCGCGGCTGCGCACCGCGGTCGGTGTGTTCCAACTGATCGACGACGGGCCGGCATCCACTGCCGCACCGATCAGCCGGCCGCGCGCCAGCACGACGGCGGCACCCGCCCGCCCGGACGCGCAGCCGCCCCGACGCCCGGTCGTCAAGCCGACCGTCGCACAGCCGGCACCCATGAAATCCCAGCCGGCTCGAACCGACCGACCTGTCGCTGCTCAGGCGCCGGCCAAGGCAACTGCCCCGAGCGCCGTCCGCCCGCCTGCCGCAAAACCCGCCGCGAAGGTTCCGGTGTCCGCGCCTGCCGTAGCGTCATCGGCGTCCGACGACGATTGGGAAACGTTCTGACGGCCGCGCCCGTCACAGGCGTCGTCCCGGCGCCAGCATGTATTCCCTGCGCGACTCATCGTTCGGCCCCCTAAATGGGGGCCGAATGCGTCCTGCACCGGCACCTGCCTGCCGGCGCGATCCGCCTTGCCGACTCCCGCAAAGAAAGTTGTAACGATTGCGTACGGCGGTCGTCGAAAGGGCGGTGTCGTGCGTATAAGCGGTTATGGGCGGATCGTGTGCGAAGGTGCTGCAGTGGTCCGCGGCAGGAGTCGCCGAACGCCCGTGCCGCGCAATCGCGGCCCGCGCTTGCAGGCTGCGAGCGGCATTGCCGGTATATGGGATCGAGCAGAAGCAGGCGCACGCGATAGATCCCATGCGACGATTTCCGAACGACAGTGAGGAGCGGGCGCTTTGTTTGCAAACGTACGACGCGGGCAGGACTTTGCACGCAGCGTCGTTTGCAAATGACGAATAACGGGGGTGAGCGCAGCGAGGTGATGTGGCGCGCACAGCGAAACGCACGGCGAAGATTGTAGGTGAGCAGGCGCGCATCTCCAAGCTAGGGCACACGCGTACGACGCCAGACGAACAAGGTCGTGAAAAATAATTTAAAAGGGTTTAGGATGAATTCGAGCGAGGTCGTTTCGGTATAGCGTTCCGTAGACGGCTTCGTCCGCAGACTTCGGCGAGGAGGTAGCATGGATATCTACAGCAGCTTCGCGAACCGCTTCGAAAAAACGCGAGAGGAAGAGCTCTCGCTTGAGGAGTATCTCGCGCTCTGCAAAGACAATCCCGCCGCATACGCGACAGCAAGCGAACGCATGCTGACCGCGATCGGCGAACCAGAACAGATCGACACACGCCACGACTCTCGTTTATCGAGAATATTTGCCAACAAGGTCATCAAGGTCTACCCCGCGTTCCGTGAGTTCTACGGAATGGAAGACGTGATCGAGCAGGTCGTCGCGTACTTCCGACACGCGGCACAGGGGCTCGAAGAGAAGAAGCAGATTCTCTATTTGCTCGGGCCTGTCGGGGGCGGGAAATCGTCGATCGCGGAGCGTCTGAAGCAGCTCATGGAACGCGTGCCGTTCTACGCGATCAAGGGTTCGCCCGTGAACGAATCGCCGCTCGGGCTGTTCGACTACGACGAGGACGGTCCGATCCTCGAAGAGCAGTACGGCATCCCACGCCGCTATCTGAAGAGCATCCTGAGCCCGTGGGCCGTCAAGCGCCTGCACGAGTACAACGGCGACATCCGCAAATTCCGCGTCGTGCGCCGCTTCCCGTCGATCCTGCGCCAGATCGGGATCGCCAAGACCGAGCCGGGCGACGAGAACAACCAGGACATCTCCTCGCTCGTGGGCAAGGTCGACATCCGCAAGCTCGAGCAGTACGCGCAGGACGATGCGGACGCCTACAGCTATTCGGGCGGCCTGTGCCTGGCGAATCAGGGCCTGCTCGAGTTCGTCGAAATGTTCAAGGCGCCGATCAAGGTGCTGCACCCGCTCTTGACGGCCACGCAGGAAGGCAACTTCAAGGGGACCGAGGGGTTCGGCGCGATACCGTTCGACGGGATCATCCTCGCGCACTCGAACGAATCGGAATGGAAAGCATTCCGTAACAACCGCAACAACGAAGCACTGCTCGACCGGATCTTCGTCGTGAAGGTGCCGTACTGCCTGCGCGTGTCCGAAGAGATCAAGATCTACGAGAAGCTGATCCGCAACTCGTCGCTGGCGAGCGCGGTCTGCGCGCCCGGCACGCTCAAGATGATGGCGCAGCTCTCGGTGCTGACGCGGCTGCAGGAACCCGAGAATTCGAACCTGTTCTCGAAGATGCAGGTGTACGACGGCGAAAACCTGAAGGACACCGATCCGAAGGCCAAGTCGTATCAGGAGTATCGCGACTACGCCGGTGTCGACGAAGGCATGACGGGCGTGTCCACGCGCTTCGCCTTCAAGATCCTGTCGCGCGTGTTCAACTTCGACACGACCGAAGTCGCGGCGAATCCGGTGCACCTGATGTACGTCCTCGAGCAGCAGATCGAGCGCGAGCAGTTCCCACCGGAAACGGAACAGAAGTACCTGTCTTTCGTGAAGGATTTGCTGGCGTCGCGCTACGCCGAGTTCATCGGGAAGGAGATCCAGACCGCGTACCTCGAGTCGTATTCGGAGTACGGTCAGAACATCTTCGACCGCTATGTCACGTATGCCGATTTCTGGATCCAGGATCAGGAGTTCCGCGATCACGACACGGGCGAGAGCTTCGACCGCGCCGCGCTCAATGCGGAACTCGAAAAGATCGAGAAGCCGGCAGGCATCAGCAATCCGAAGGATTTCCGCAACGAGATCGTGAACTTCGTGTTGCGGGCGCGCGCGGCCAACGGGGGCAAGAATCCCGCGTGGATCAGCTACGAGAAGCTGCGCGTCGTGATCGAGAAGAAAATGTTCTCGAACACCGAGGAACTGTTGCCTGTCATTTCGTTCAACGCGAAAGGCTCGGCGGAAGAACAGCGCAAGCATGAGGACTTCGTGAACCGGATGGTCGCGAAGGGCTATACGCCGAAGCAGGTCCGTCTGCTCTGCGACTGGTACTTGCGCGTGCGCAAGTCGTCGTAAGGCAGCGGGGCGGTTCTGCCGCCCGCTGCGCCGGCGCCTGGGCGGGCCGGCGCAGCGGATGGCAAGCGGCCGGGTGAGCGGTATGCAGGGTGCCTGGGCACGCGGCCTGCGCGCGCCCGGTGACACTTCGAGGAATGACAAGCGGGAGAATGGATGTGCTTCATCAAATCATCGACCGCAGGCTGGCAGGGAAGAACAAGAGCATTGCGAACCGCGAGCGCTTTTTGCGCCGCGTGAAGAATTACATACGGCGCGCCGTGTCCGAGGCGGTCCGTGACCGCAGCATCAAAGACATTCAGAGCACGCAGAGCATTACGATTCCGCGCAAGGACATTGCCGAGCCTCAGTTTCATCACGGGCCGGGCGGTAAGCGCGAGCTCGTGCATGCGGGCAATGAAGACTATGTCCGCGGCGACAAGATTCCGCGCCCGAACGGCGGTGGGGGCGGCGGCGGCAGTCAAGCCAGCAACGAGGGCGAAGGTCAGGACGACTTCGTGTTCGAGCTCTCCCGCGACGAATTCATGCAGTACTTCTTCGACGACCTCGAACTGCCGCGGCTCGTGAAGACGCATCTGCTCGCCGTGCCCACGTGGAAGAACATCCGCGCGGGCTGGGCTGCCGAAGGCACGCCGAACAACATCGACGTCGTACGGTCGCTGCGCAGCGCGCTTGGCCGACGCATTGCGCTCGGCGCGCCGCTCGTCAATCAGCTGCACGAGCTCGAGCGGCAATACGCGCTATTGAAGGAAGAGCCCGGTGACAACACCGACGAGCTGGTGCGGCTCGAAGCCGAGATCCACCACCTGAAGGGGCGGATCTGGCGCATCCCGTTCATCGATCCGTTCGACCTGCGCTATATCAACCGGGTCAAGCAACCTCAGCCGTCGAGTCAGGCCGTCATGTTCTGCCTGATGGACGTGTCGGGCTCGATGGACGAACAGCGCAAGGATCTGGCGAAGCGCTTTTTCATCCTCTTGTACCTGTTCCTGAAACGGAACTACGAGAAGATCGAAGTCGTGTTCATCCGGCACCACACGCGGGCGGAAGAGGTCGACGAGGACACGTTCTTCCATTCCACCGAGAGCGGCGGCACCGTCGTGTCGAGCGCGCTGGAGCTGATGCGCAAGGTCATGGACGAGCGGTATTCCCCGACTGAATGGAACATTTACGGGGCACAGGCGTCCGACGGTGACAACTGGACCGACGACTCGCCCAAGTGCCGGCGCATCCTGGAAAATGACATCCTGCCCAAGACGCGTTACTTCGCCTATATTCAAGTCGCCCCCGAGGAACAAAACTTGTGGGTGGAATACACGCAGCTTGCGATGACGCAGCCGCATCTCGCGATGAAGAAGGTCGATGCCGCAGCCGACATCTATCCCGTCTTCCGAGAGCTGTTCGAGAAGCAGGCGGCGACATCATGAGTACGAAGCACCTACATAACGAGTCGCGCGGTTACCAGCCAGAACGCCGTAAAAAGGGCGCGCACGGGCACGGCGAGACGAAGCAGGAACCCGACGTCACGCACGCCGACACCGGAGCGCAGAGCCAGACCGAAGCACCCGCCGTGGTGCAAAGGGAACGCCGTATGAACGTTGCCGACCGCAGACCGCTGCCGTGGCCGTCCGACTGGACCTTCGAGCTCATCGAGGAATACGACACGCACATCTCGCACGTCGCGGAGCAGTATGAGCTCGACGTCTACCCGATTCAGCTCGAACTCATCAGCGCCGAGCAGATGATGGACGCATATGCGTCGGTGGGGATGCCTGTCAACTACCGTCACTGGTCGTTCGGCAAGCACTTCCTGTCGACCGAAAAGAGCTATCGGCGCGGCCAGATGGGGCTCGCGTACGAGATCGTCATCAATTCGAATCCGTGCATCGCGTATCTCATGGAAGAGAACACGATGACGATGCAGGCGCTTGTCATCGCGCACGCCGCGTACGGTCACAACTCCTTCTTCAAGGGCAACTACCTGTTCCGGCTCTGGACCGACGCCCATGCGATCATCGACTACCTCGTCTACGCGAAGAACTACATCGCGGAGTGCGAGGAGCGCTATGGGCTCGACCGCGTCGAGGAGTTGCTGGATTCCTGTCACGCGCTGATGAACTACGGCGTCGACCGCTACAAGCGGCCGCAGAAGCTGTCGCTCGCCAAAGAGGCCGCTTTGCGGCGCGAGCGCGAGGCTTATCTGCAGTCGCAAGTCAACGAACTGTGGCGCACGCTGCCGACACGGCACGCGCAGCTGGAGGAGGAAGAGGAGGGCCGCTTTCCGCCCGAGCCGCAAGAGAACCTGCTGTACTTCGCCGAGAAAAACGCGCCGCTGCTGGAGCCTTGGGAGCGCGAAGTCATCCGGATCGTGCGCAAGGTCGGTCAGTATTTTTATCCGCAGCGCCAGACGCAGGTCATGAACGAGGGGTGGGCCACGTTCTGGCACTACACATTGCTGAACACCCTGTACAACCAGGGGCTGCTCGAAGACGGCTTCATGATGGAGTTTCTCCATTCGCACAGCAACGTGGTCTATCAGCCTCCCGTGACGAAGCCTTACTACAGCGGCCTGAATCCGTATGCGCTGGGCTTCTCGATGATGAGCGACATCCGCCGCATCTGCGAGAACCCGACCGACGAAGACCGCCGGTGGTTCCCGGAAATCGCAGGCTCGCCGTGGCTGCAGACGCTGCACTACGCGATGCGCAATTTCAAGGACGAGAGCTTCATCGCGCAATATCTGTCCCCGCATCTGATCCGCGACATGCGGCTCTTCTCTGTGCTCGACGACGATACGCGCGAATCGCTCGAAGTGTCGGCCATTCACGACGAGAGCGGCTACCAATATGTGCGGCAGGCGCTTTCGCGCCAGTACGACATGCATCACCGCGAACCGAACATCCAGGTATGGTCGGTCAACACGCGCGGCGACCGCAGTCTCACCCTCCGCCATTTCATGAGCGACAACCGCCATTTGTCGCCCGACACGGAGGAAGTGCTCAAACATATGGCGCGGCTCTGGCAGTTCGACGTCTATCTCGAAAGCGTCGACGAAAACGGCACGGTCAGAAAGCGCTACGAGTGCCGCTATACGGCACCCGCCATCAGGCTTTAGCCGATATTCGCAGGCTTATCGCGGCTCGCCTTCCGTCGTATCGGGGGGCGAGCCGTTTGCGTGCCATGCGCGCTGCAACAACGTGCGTACTTCGTCATCCGACGTTTCCCCGAAGTCTTCATAGTGTTGGCCCACGCTGAAAAACAGCATCGGATGGCTGACGCAGACGAAAGCGTCGACAAGGTGTGCGAACTGCGTCTCGACGCCGCGCGGCGCAACGGGCAGGGCGACGACAATGTGCGCAGGGCGGCGCGTCCGCAGTGCCAGGATCGCGGCTCGCATGGTCGCGCCCGTTGCGATGCCGTCGTCGACGAGAATCACCGTCCGGCCCTCGACTTCGGGTTGCGGTCGGGCGCCGCGATAGCGCGTTTCGCGTCGTGCAAGTTCGACCTGCTCGCGAGCGAGCACGCGGTCGAATGTCTCCTGTGAGACCAGCGCTTCGCGCATCGTGTCAGGCTCGACGTAAACCGCGCCGCCGGGCGCGACGGCGCCCATCGCAAGCTCGGGCTGACTGGGTACGCCGATCTTGCGCACCGGCAGAATATCGAGTTCGGCGCCAAGCGCGACCGCCACTTCATAGGCAACCGGCACGCCGCCGCGCGGCAAGCCTAGGACCAGCGTGCGAGGGCCCGCGTAGCTGCTCAGGCGTTCAGCGAGGACGCGCCCCGCAGCGCGGCGATCCCGGAACATTGCATGCATGTTTCGACACTCTCCCGAGCGACAAGCACCGCTTGGGCGCCATGCCGCTACTGCGCGTCGTGAAAAATGATGCCGAGCGTGTGTCGGTGTCCCGAACGCACTCGGCTCACGCCGTGGCGCAAGTTGACGCGATAGACACCACGCGTGCCCGTAACGGGCCGATGGCTCACGGCGAACACGACCGCGTCGCCCTGCCGCAGCGGCACGACTTCGGCGCGCGACTGCATGCGGGGGCGCTGCTCCGTCAGTACAAACTCGCCGCCAGTGAAATCGCGGCCCGGCTCCGAGAGCAGCACGGCGACTTGAAGCGGAAACACATGTTCGCCGTAGAGGTCCTGATGAAGGCAATTGTAGTCGCCGCTACGGTATTCGAGCAGAAGCGGCGTAGGCCGTTGTTGCCCGGCGCGGTGACAGCGGGCGATAAAGGCGGCGTGTTCGGGCGGATAGCGAACGTCGCTTTTCATGGCGGCGTTCCAGCGGTTCGCGATGGGGACGAGGTGCGGGTAGATCGTTGCACGCAGCGTGTCGATGGGCGAGGGCAGCGGGTAGGCGAAGTACTTGTATTCGCCGCGGCCGAAACCGTGTCGGCTCATGACCACGCGGCTGCGAAACGGGTCGTCGCGCCCGAAGAGGGCGGCGATGGTTCGACATTGTTCCGGCGTCAGCACGCGTTCAATCGTGGCGTAGCCATCGACGTCCAGCGCGGACTGAACCTCGCCCCAATCAACAGAATCGACACGAGCGACGCATCGCGATGCATGATCGGCGTCGTTCCCGGGCGCGATCCTGGCGGATACGTGGGCACCGGCGGGGCTTGTCACATCAACCTCCGATTCTGTCTCGATCACACCACTGTAGCGGGCCGCCATGCCGGCGGCACTCCGGTTCTTGCGCTGCAATTCGTGGAACGCGGGTGTAGCGGATCGGCAAGCCGAGATTGCCGCGCGTCGCAAGGACTGCGTGCCGTAGGCGAAAAACCCGCGACGGGCAGTTGCACAAGGCGCGGCCAGCCATCAGCGCGGTCGCGTCTCGTCGTTCTCGCAACATTCGAGCAAATCGCCGGGTTGGCATCTTAGATGACGGCAGATGGCGGCGAGTGTGGCAAAGCGGATGCCTTTGACCTTGCCTTGCTTGAGCAACGAGAGATTCTGCTCGGTAATGCCGACGGCGCTTGCGAGGTCCTTCGAGCGGATCTTGCGCATCGCGAGCATGACATCGAGGCGAACAATGATTGACATCATGCGGCCCTCAGACGATTTGCCGATGTTCTGCATCGAGCTCGCTGGCCCGTTGCAGGATCAGCGAAATCACCGTGATGCAGGCGGCCACGAAGAGGGCGACGAAGTAGGGCGTGCCGAAGCCGACCGAGACGAGCCGATGTCCGACCGGCTCGCGCATGGTTGCCCAGAAACTGACGAGCGGTTCGCAGAGCACGCTCGCGGCCACCCAGAGGGCCAAGGCACGGCCGACGCCGCCCAAGTGGCGCGAGGCCGTGACCGAAAGGTATTCGCCCCGAGCGTAGCTGCAAAAGAGCGCGCGCAAACGGAGCAAGCCGCCAGCGAGTGCTGCGAGCGGCAGGCTCGACAGAACGATGCCTCCCAGCGTCTGCCACCAGGGTAATCCGGATACGTCGATACCGAGCGCCGCGAGCTGCGTATTGCTGAAACTGAATGTGGCGACGGCCTGTTGTTGAGCCAAAGGTTGCGGCGGGAATATCCAGGTGGCCGCGTTCAGCACCATCATGGCGACGATGATCCAAAGCGTGACAACGGACATATGCTGACTGAGACGGGCGATGCGATCGGTTTTCATGCGACTCCTTGGTAGGTGAAGGGAGCGCAGAGCGTACGCGGTGGTTATCGCGGTACGAGAAGAAATGATCGAAAATCAGACGAAGTGACGGCAGGCAAGCATGCGGTTGGGTGCCGGGGCAAATCGACGGAGGATCATGGGTGCGCGGACCATGATCGACCCGAGCGTTCCCGCATTTACAATTTGACATAACATGAATTATCAACTTTTTTGTTGTAGGAGCAAAGTTCTAATGTCGTATCTGGGCAAAGTTCAAATGTCCGCTATTGGGTAGCGTAGGCTGGCCGGCAGCCGCCCCCGTCAGTCCTCTTGTCTCTTTTCACGCCTTCGACAAGGACCGCTTCCAAAGCGGTCACCGGCCGTTCCTCGTGTCCGAAAACAAGGAGCATTCGGCCGATTCTCGCGCCTCCGCGAAGCATTCCCACCGAGCCTGAAGCAGTAGGCTTACTCCGAACAGCAGCAAGCAATCAAGCGCAAGCCGTGTCCCTTCATATTGAGGAACGCCACACCATGCGACATTTTGAAAAGCTGCCGTTCCGGCAGCGCGCATCGATACGCCCGATCCCGCGCGCGTTAGCCCTGCTTGCCGCTGCGCCGCTGGTTGCCCATGCGGCCGGCGCGCTGCCAAACGGCGGCCACTTCGTCGCCGGCAACGGCGCGATCTCTGCCAACGGCACATCCGTCACGATCAACCAGTCGACGAGCCGCGGTATCGTCGACTGGACGAGCTTCTCGATCGCCAACGGCAATCGCGTAACGTTCAACAACGGAAATGGCGCGACATTGAACCGCGTGACGGGCGGCGATCCGTCCGTAATCATGGGCATGCTGACTGGGTCCGGCAGCGTATACCTGATCAACCCCCAAGGTGTCGTCGTCAGCCCGAGCGGCGTTATCGCGACCGGCGGACGCTTCGTCGCCTCCACGCTCGACACCGACAACGCCGCATTCATGACAGGCGCCGACCTCCGATTCACCGGTTCCTCAAAGGCCCAAATCGTCAACCTCGGCAAGATCGGTTCGTCGCAAGGCGATGTCATTCTCATCGCGGCCGACGAGATCGATAACTTCGGCACGATCAGCGCGCCCAACGGTACCGCCGAGCTAGCCGTAGGCCAACACATGCTGCTGCGCGATTCCGCCACCGGCAATCAGGTTTCGGTCCTCGTCGGCAGCGGCGGCACCGTGCTCAACCGCGGCGCCGTCGAAGCCGCACAGATCAATCTGCAAGCCGTCGACGGGAACGTCTTCGCGCTTTCCGGAAACCACGCCGCCGTACGCGCAACGGGCACGGCCACGCGTGCCGGCCACGTCTGGCTGGTCGCAGGAAACGGCATCGTCAAAATCTCGAACCCGGTCGAAGCGAAAAACGTCGACGGCAGCGGCGGCACCGTCGATACGAGTGCGGCTGCCCTCGCCTTCGCCGGCTACCGTCCGAGCGTGCTCGCCGGCGTCTGGAACATCGCCACACCCACTTTCACGGTCGACCCTGCCGCAGCAGCGATGTTTTCGCGTAGCCTCGCTGCCGGTACGTCCATCGACCTGCAAACGACAGGCGCCTACGGTCGCACCGGCGATATCGACGTCGCGAAGACCATCGACTGGCGCGGCAACGCTTCGCTTACGCTCGGCGCCTATCGAAATGTCAGCGTCGAGAAAGGCGTAGCACTCCGAAACGAAGGCACCGGCAACCTGACGCTGCGCGCAGATACGACGGCAATCGACAACGGCGCCAGCGTTTTCAACGCGGGTACGCTCGATTGGTCCAAGAGTACAGGCATCGTCAGCCTGCTCTACGACATGAACGGCAGCTACAGCCCGGGCACCCTCCTCTCGAACGCATCGTGGGCGTCGCCGCTCTATAGCGGCCTCGTCACGCAGATTACGGGCTATAAGCTCATCAATTCGGGCACCGATTTGCAAAACGTCGATAACGATCTGGCCGGCAACTACGCGCTGGGCAAGGATCTCGACATGACCAACGCGGGGTTCAACACGCTCGCGGACCCCAACAACAACCGCAATACACCGGACTTCACAGGCCAGTTAGACGGCATGTGGCATACGATCTCGAATCTCGCGCCGAACGATATCAGCCTCTTCTTCTTTCAGTCGGGCACGATTCGCGACCTGTACGTCAACGCGGAGACGGGGGGCGCGGAGCCCAACTTCTTTTCCGGCATCCTGGCAGCCTTCAATTCGGGCACGATTGCCAACGTTTTCACCTCGGGGGACATCGGCGCGGGATTCGGTTTTGGCGCGAAGCTCGCGGGGCTCGTCGGCGAAAACGGCGGTTTGATCGCACGTTCGGGCAGCAGTGCGGGTGTCGGCGGGGATTTCGCCTCTGCCGGACTCGTCGGCGACAATGGCGGCACGATCGTCGAGTCCTATGTAACGGGCGGGGTCGGCAGTTCGTGGCGTGGCACCGTCGGTGGTCTCGTGCTGACGAACGGCGGAACGATCCAGCAATCCTATGTATCGGCCGGGGTTTTCAATAACAATCCGAATGATCCCGGCGGCGCGATCTGCGATGGGTGCAAGGGTGTCAGCAGCGACGTCTATTGGAATGTTCAAACGACCGGGTATGCGTCGAGCGGCAGCAATCTGCCTGCGTCGAACGGGCTCACCACGGCGCAGATGAGCAATCCGGCGAGCTTTTCCGGGTGGGACTTCGGCCCGAACGGCGCTTGGGCAATGCCGGCCGGTGCGACGCAGCCCGTGCTGCGCTGGCAGATCGAACACCCGAGCGGTGGCACGCCGCCTGGCGCCGAATGAGGGCGTGGAGCCATTTCATTATTGGCCGAGGGGCCACTTGCATGCGCTCAGCGCTGCGCCGCCTGCCGCTTCTTGGGAACGGGAAGTGCCGACGCGGTCAGCCTCACGAGTTGGCTGAGCCACGCATGATCGTCCCAGCGTTCGCCCGAAATAAGGAAGCAGAGCTTAGCGCCTGGATAGGGCTGCCCGAGCGGACAGTCACCAAGAAACGCCGCTCCGGCGGGTGTCTGTTTGACGAATAACTGATCGTCGCAAACCAGCGCGACGATTTTCTCGTCGCAATAGAGGCCATATTCGCCGAACATCTTTTTCGCGCGGACCTCGCCGGCAGCGCGCAACTGCCCCAAAATATATTCAACCGTGCTTGCGTTGGATGCCATAGCTACCGCGCACGAAGCGCCGATCCGAAAACCCGCAAGTGTACTGCGAGCACGCGATATGCGAGATCAAAGCGCGAGCACGCTCACCGCAACATCGATCTGGTGCGCCCCGCCGCCGAGAATCATGCCGCGCAGCAACGAAACGTCGCTATAGTCGCGCCCAGTCGCGAGCGTCACATGATCGAGATCGGCCAATACGTCGTTGGTCGGATCGAGATCGATCCATCCCACGCCCGGACAATGCACCGATACCCAGGCATGCGACGCATCGGCCCCGATCAGCCGCGGCTGCCCCGGCGGCGGATCGTTGCGCAAATACCCGCTCACATAGCGCGCCGGCAATCCGATCGAGCGCAGGCAGCCGATCATGACCTGCGCGAAATCCTGGCACACGCCGCTCTTGAGTTCGAACGCACGCGCAGCCGGCGTGTCGTAGGCCGTCGAGGATGGCTTGTACGCGAAGTCGGCGTGAATGCGGTGCATCAAGTCGATCGCCCCAAGCACGAGCGGCTTGCGCGCGCTGAAACTCAGACGCGCATACTCGCTCAACGCCGGGCTCAACGCGATGTTCGGCGATGCGAAACAAAACTCCGTCTCCGGCGCGTACGCGCCACCTGCGCGAAATCGCAACGCATCAGCCACCGCCTCCCAAGCAGGCGTAGCTGCCGGATCGAGCGTCAGCCAGCGCGGCGTGAGCCGCACAGTCGTCTCGCTCGTCATCTGCAACCGCTCGTGCGGCGCGTCGAGCGCAAAGTAAAGCACCTCGTTGCCAAACGCGTCGACACGACTGGACATATACGACGGCTGCGGCTCGATCTTTTCGGTGTGCGTCACAATGCGCTGCCACGGGCAGGCAAGCGGCCGGATCGTCGCCAGATGCTGCGCCGTTTCGACCGGCGTCGAATAGTCGTAAGTCGTGCGATGCGACACGGCAAGCACGGTCGGCTTCGAATCCATTCCTTTCCTGGCAGAAGTCAAGAAGACACCTGTGCCGAAAGCGTGTTGGCGTGGCTGAAATAGCGGCCGCTGACCTCGTTCGACGCAGTCGTCATCAAATCGCAGAGCTGTTCACAAAGCTGCGCAAGCGCCACGTATCGACGGGCACCGTCGGTCACGCTCAACGCCTCGAGCGACGGCAGGCTTTCGACGGGCGGCAGCAACGCCGCAAACGGCATGCGCCGCGCACCGCC
Source organism: uncultured Trinickia sp. (assembly GCA_966431825.1). Lineage (GTDB taxonomy): Bacteria > Pseudomonadota > Gammaproteobacteria > Burkholderiales > Burkholderiaceae > Trinickia. Next base: position 2,274 of record CBJMQH010000057.1, on the reverse strand, counting down.
CGCCGCAGCGGCAATTTCGTCGAGTTTTTTGCGCAGGCGCGCATAAACGCCATACACGCCACGCGGGTTCGTCGGTTCGACCACTAACAGATCGATGAGCGGCAAGACCTCGAAACGGCCCGGATACAGCGCACGGTAGGTGAGCGTGCTGTCAAAGAGCTGCAGCAGCAGATCAAACCCCGCCGGCGTCGTCAACGTGCCCGCCTCCGCGACGACGCGCAGGAACGTCGCCATCGTCGCCACGCGCTCGATGTGGCGGCCGACGAACAACAGCCGCCACGCCTCGTCGCGCGTCATCCGGTCGCCCTGTGCGCCGCTGTTCGCGCACAACTGCGTTGCGAGCTGCTCGAGCGCATCGAGCAGCGCCACACGATCGTAGCGCCCCACCGCCCCCGTCACGCCCGCCTTCGCTGCGGCGTCACGGAAATCGTTACGGCAAGCGAGCACCGTACGCCAATGGTCATTGGCAAGCCGCCCCCGCACCTCGCCGCAGGCGTAGGCCAGGCTGGCCAGGTTCTGCGCGATGCCCGTTGCGCCCGGATCCTCGCCCATGCCGGCGACGAGCAGACGCTCGAATGCCTGCGGCGAACTGCGCGCAAGCGTATCGACGGACGGAATCAGACCGCATTGAGCGGCCAGTTCCGTGTAGGTCGCGAACATTTCGTCGGCGGCGTCTGCGCCGTCGATCGACCCGAGAATCAACCGCGCAAGCCGCACGTTGTTCTCGGCGCGCTCGCTGTAACGCCCCGCCCAGAACAGATTCTCCGCAGCGCGGCTCGACACGGTGCGATGGTGGCGCGCCAGATCGCCGACCTTCAAAGGCGCGGGGCGCAGCGAAAACGGCGTGCTCGGCTGGCTCGAGAGGACCCAGGTGTCGGCACTACTGCCTCCGAACTGCATCGACACCGTGGCGTGGCGCTCGGCCGCGAGCCGCGTGAACGCTCCGGGCAACACGCTCCACTGCCCATCCGGACCCACGATCGCATAGACGCGCAGCACCGACGGCCGCCCGCCGAACGCGCCCTCCTCGTAACGCGGTGCGATCGAATACGGCAACGGCTGCTGGATCGTGAATCCATCCGATGCGGCTTCGATCCGCGCTTGCCAGTCTGCGAGCGTCTGAACGCCGCCTCGCACGCCCGGCGGCGCGTCCGCATGCCGCCCAGGCCAAGTCGGCACGAGGAACGCCTCGGTCAGTTGCTCGAACGCCTCTTCGCGCGCCGCCGCCTCACCACACCACCAGGTCGGCACGGTCGGCAGCACAAGCGTTTCGCCGAGCAGCGCCTCGCAAATCGCAGGCAGAAACCCCTGCACGGCCGGCGATTCGGCGAAACTCGCACCGGGCACGTTCGATACGATCACGTTGCCGGCACGCATGACCTGCAACAGCCCCGGCACACCGAGCGTCGAATCGGCCCGCAATTCGACCGGGTCGCAATACGCGTCGTCCAGACGCCGCAAGACTGCATGCACGCGTTCGAGGCCATCGAGCGTCTTCAGGTAGAGCTTGTCGTCGCGCACGGTCAGGTCTTTGCCTTCGACGAGCGTCAGCCCCAGATAGCGCGCAAGGAATGCATGCTCGAAATAGGTCTCGCTGTACGGGCCCGGCGTGAGCAACGCCATATGGGGCGACGCGAGCGCGGCCTCGCCCTCGCCGTCGCGCATCGTCTCGCGCGCAGCCTGTGCAAGCGTTTCGATCAACTTCGAATAGCCCGGCGCGAGCCGCGCCACATGCATCGCACGGAACGGCTCCGCCAACAGGCTGGCGACGATCAGACGGTTCTCCAGCGCGTAGCCGAGCCCCGAAGGCGCATCGGCACGATGCGACAGCACGGTCCATCCCCCGTCGGGCCCGCGCGCGATATCCACCGACACGATCTGCAAATACTGACCGTTCGGCGGCGTATAACCCTTGACGGCACGCAGGTAGCCCGGGTGCCCGAAGACGAGCGCGGGCGGCAGCAAAGCGCGCGCAAGCAGGGTCTGCGGCCCGTACACGTCGGCCACGATCGCATTGACAAGTCGCGCGCGCTGCGCCACGCCGCGCTCGATCTGTGCCCACTCGGCTTCCTCGATCAGGAACGGCAGCAGGTCGAGCGACCACGGTCGCGGCTTCCCGTTGTCGGCGAAGACGTTATAGGTGATGTCGTTGTCGCGCACCTGCTGCGCGACCGATGCGAGCCGGTGAGCCAGATCCTCGATGCCGTCCTCGCCCAAGACGGCAAAAAAACTGCGCCACGGCTCGCGCAGCGCGCCGCAAGCATCGCGCAACTC
>CBJMQH010000056.1:0-15298 GCA_966431825.1 uncultured Trinickia sp. | reverse complement strand
CGCGGATGATTTCATCGGTTTCACGCCGCCACGTGCGCTTGACCTCCTGGACGATCAGCAGCCCTTCGTCGCCGCGTGCCGGATGGCGCGCGCACGCCGCGCCCGCATGTTTCTGAAGCGCGGGATGGCAGCGCTCGACCGACAATTCGATGTCCTGCGGATAGTGGTTCTCACCGCGCACGATGATGAGATCCTTCAACCGCCCGGTCACGACCAGGCGACCTTCAGCCAAGAAACCCAGATCGCCGGTACGTAAAAACTGTCCGTCCGCGTCGCCCGCGATGCGGACCCCGAAAGTCGCCTCGGATTCGGGCAAGCGATTCAAGTAGCCTTGCGCCACGCTCGGCCCCTGCACCCAGATCTCGCCCACGCGACGCTCGCCGATTTCCGCACGCGTCCCGGGGTCGACGATCGCGAGCCGCTGGCCCCAGGCCGGCAGGCCGCAACTGACGAATTCGATCGAGTCCTCGTCCTGCGCCGGCGTAGCGGCGACACCGCACCGCTCGAACGACGCACGCGCCGCGCGCACGATGTCGAGTCCCGCCCCGGCAGGTCCGCCGGCCACGAACAGCGTCGCCTCCGCCAAACCGTAGCAGGGAAACAGCGCGTCGCGGCGAAAACCGACATGCTCATAGGCGCGGACAAATGCCCGCAGCGAGTCGGGTTGGATCGGCTCCGCTCCGCAGAAGGCAAGCTTCACGGACGACAGATCGAGTCCCGCGAGCGCGGCCTGCTCGGCCCGATCGGCGCACGCCTGATAGGCAAAATTCGGCGCGCCCGTCATCGTTGCCCGGAAGCGCGAAATGGTCCGCAACCAATCGAGCGGCTGCGCGGAGAAGCGAGCGGGCGGCATCATGACGACCGGATAGCCGCCGACGAGCGGCAATATCACGCCGTTCATCAACCCCATGTCGTGGTACAGCGGCAGCCAGGAGACGGCGACAGTGGTTGCGTCCACGCCCATCCGCGCCCCCACCCGCACCGCGTTCTCGAGGAAGTTGCGATGGGAAACGACAACCCCTTTCGGCGCGGACGTCGAACCCGACGTATATTGCAGAACAGCCGGTTGCTCGGCGACGAGATCGGCGCAACCGGGTGGCTCGCCGCCGGCGTCGTCGAAACCGCCGGTCAATTCATCGCACTCGAGCAGCCGCACCGCCGCCAACGCCGGCAGGGCGGCCTGCAATCGCGCCAAGCGCTGTGCGAGCGCGGACGATACGATGCACGCGCGCGGTTTCGCATCCGCGAGAATCTGCTCGAGCTTTCCGCCCGAACGCGTCGGATGAGGTGGAGCGAGCGGCACCGCAACGGCGCCCGCATACAGAATGCCGAAAAACGCCCGCACGAACTCGAGCCCCGATGCGTCGAACAGCAGGACGCGTCCGCCGCTCGCCCCTTCGCTGATCAACGTGCGCGCGATCCTCGTGGCGTCGGCATGCAGCCGCGCGTAGGTGATTTCTTCGACAGCGCTCTCAGGATCGACGCAAAAGCGGTATGCCACCCGTTGCGGCTCCTCGGTCGCACGACGCTTCAGCAGTCCAGCCAGCGTCTCAGCTACGAACATGCCCTCTCGTATCACGCTGCTCCCACTCCAAAGTCTTGCATTTCAACTTACCGGTAAGTATAAATTGATTCGAATGCGTCCGCCTAGCCCCCATGCCGCGGGTCGCCGACACACCCCGCAACGTTTCCGCCGGAATGCTAGCGTTACGAGGTTATATTTGCGTGAACGCCGCGAATTCACGGGATAAAGCGGGACACCATCGACCCGACGCCACTTTTCGAAGCGCTGACCCACCCCCTTCTCGAAGCCATTGACGCCCGGATTGCTACTGCATTATCTTACGCAAATAACTTACCGGTAAGTACAATTTCTACGCATTGTCGACGCAAATTTCCGGAAGGGGGGCGCGATGCAACACAATCTGCAGTCAATCTGCGCCGGCCCAGCCGGCGCGCACGGCGGGACCGCGCGGCCGCTTCGACGGGCGCCGCGCAAAATCGCGATCATCGGCGGAATGGGCCCCGATGCCGGCGTCGACCTCGTTTCGAAGTTCCTGCTCGCATGCCGCGCGCGGTTGAAATCGCAAGGGCTGCCGGTCGACGACCAGCACTATCCGCCGCACCTGCTCGTGCAGCATCCGATTCCCGATCGCAGTCTGGCGTTGATCCAGCGCGGTCCCGATCCCCTCGACGACATACTGGACGCTTGCCGAATCGCGATCGACGCCGGCGCGACCACACTCGGCATCGCGTGCAATACGGCCCATCTGTGGTACCCGCAGATTGCATCGGCGAGCGCGCCGGCGACCGTGCTGCACATGGCCGACGTTGCCGCGCTCGCCATTGCCGCGGCCGGTTTTCGGCAGACGGCGCTCATGGCGACGACAGCCACCTGCAGATCGGGCCTCTATCACGACGCGCTCGGGCGGCACGGCATCGATGTCGTCGAGATGAACGACGCGGAGCACGCGATCATCCAGTCGGCGATCTTCGAGGGTGTCAAAGCCGGCGACTTCGCTCTTGCGCAGCGCCTCGCCACGGAGGTTGCACAGCCACTGCTCGATCGGGTCGACAGCATTCTGCTGGCCTGCACGGAGCTGCCGATCGCGCTGCGGCACTTTGTTCCCGACCGGCCGCAACGCGTCATCGACGCCGGCGCGGCGTTGGCGGCCGCGCTCGCCGACGCGGCTTTCGCGCAACACGATTCGGTCAATCGATGAACCCGGCCAAATTCTTCATTCTCAGACCGATCGGGACATCTCTTCTCGCGCTGGCGCTGGTCATCTTCGGTATCGCCGCATTTCGCGCGTTGCCGAACGCCCCGTTGCCGGAGGTCGAATTTCCGACTATCACGGTGCGCGGCTCGCTGCCGGGCGCCGACCCCGAAACGATGGCCAACGCGGTAGCGACGCCGCTCGAACGCCGCCTGGGACATATCGCGGGTGTCGTCGAAATGACCTCGATCAGCGAAATCGGCTACGCGAACATCGCGTTGCAGTTCTCGCTCGACCGCGACATCAATGGGGCGGCCCGCGACGTGCAAGCGGCGATCGACGCGGCGAAGAGCGACCTGCCGCCCGACATGCCTCAGAACCCCGTCTACTACAAATCGAACCCCGCCGACGCGCCGATCATGGTGTTGAGCCTGACATCGCCGACTTCCACGCCAGCCCGGATGTTCGACGTTGCATCGACGATCCTGCAGCAGCGTTTGCTGCGCACCGAAGGGGTGGGCGAGGTGGGCGTGGGCGGCGGCGCCCTGCCCGCCGTGCGGATCGACGTCAATCCCGACGTGTTGAGCCAACATGGCATCGCGCTCGCCGAGGTGCGACAGTTCCTTCTCTCGGCCAGTCCCGCGCTGGCGCTCGGCGGCGTTCAGGCCGGCGGCAGGCAATACGCGTTGAACGGCAACGACAACCTGTTGCATGCGCAGGACTATCGCAGCCTGTACTTGCGTACGCGCGACGGCGGGGTCATGCGCCTGACCGATTTCGCGCGCGTGAGCGACTCGATCGAAGACATACGCAACGCGGGCATCGCCAACGGCAAGCCGGCCGTCCTGCTGGTCGTGTACAAACAGCCGGGCGCCAACGTCATCGATACCGTCACCGCCATCAACGCGCAGCTGCCGTTCTTGCGCGCATCGATTCCCGCGGACATCGACATCTCCGTCATCGGCAACCGCACTCCGGCCATCCGCGCGTCCCTCGCCGACATCGAATTCACGCTGCTGGTGTCGATCGCACTCGTGATGCTCGTCACGCTCGCGTTCTTTCGCAGTTGGCGTTCTGCGGTCGTTCCATCGATCGCCGTGCCGCTCGCGTTGCTCGGCACGTTCGCGGTCATGTATCTGCTGGGGTTCAGCCTGAACATCCTTTCGCTGATGGCGCTCGCGATATCCACCGGGTTCGTCGTCGACGATGCGATCGTCGTCGTCGAGAACGTCATGCGGCACCTCGAGCAAGGCAAAACGCCGCTGCAGGCGGCCATCGACGGGACCGGCGAAGTCGGCTTCACGATCGTCTCGATCACGCTTTCGCTGCTCGCCGCGTTCATCCCGCTCCTGTTGATGGGCGGTATCGTGGGACGGCTCTTCCGCGAATTTTCCGTCTCGATGTCGGTCGCGATCCTGCTTTCGATGGTGTTGTCGCTGACCCTCACGCCGATGATGTGCCGCGTGTTGATCCACGGGCCCTCGTCCGGCTCGACCAGCGCCCACGCAACGGCGGCGGGCGCATCGAGACTCGGCCGTATATATGACCGCACGCTGTCGTGGTCGCTCGATCATCGCCCTGCCGTTCTCGGCGTCGCATTGGCCACCACCGTGCTGACCGGGCTGCTGTTCGCCGCCATACCGAAAGGCTTTTTTCCGCGGGAGGACACGGGTCGAATCAGCGGGTCGCTCTACGTGTCGCAAACGAACTCCTTTCAGGACGTCCACAGCAAGCTCGAACAAGTGATTCGGCGTCTGAGGCAAGACCGCGACGTCGCCAACGTCGTCGGCTACGCCGGGACCGGACTCGTGCCCAATGCCGCGAGCGTCTTCATGTATCTGAAGCCCGAGGGCGAGCGCACAGCGGATGCCGACACGATCATTGCGCGCCTGCTCGCCAGTGCCGCCTCGATTCCCGACATTCACCTCTACCTGCAGCCGCAGCAAGATCTCGTGATCGGCGGACGTCGAACAGCGGCCCAATACCAGTACACGCTGACGGCCGAAAACCTGGCCGAACTCTCGCACTGGAGCGGCATTCTCATGGGGCTGATCCGCCACGTGCCCGGGGTCACGCGCGTCACGACCAACGCTGCAATGGGCGGCCGCGGGACGTTCGTCCACATCAACCGGCAGACAGCCGCGCGATATCAAACGAACGCGAGTCTCGTCGATCAAACGCTGTACGACGCGTTCGGCCAGCGGCGCTTATCGATACTCTATGAAGCCGGGAATGAATATCGCGTCGTGATGCAGGCGGATCCGCGGTACTGGCAGGACCGCAGCGCACTCGACGCGCTGCGCGTACCGACGCAATGCACGGACTGCGAGGCCGGCCCGCAGGACCCGGGCCAACCGCCGGCAGGAAATCTCGTTCCATTGTCCGCGTTCGCGAAGGCGTCGCTGCGGCGTGCACCGCTGCTGATCAACCACACCGGCGAATTCCCGTCCGAAACGATTTCGTTCGATATCGCGCCCCACGTTGCGCTCGGCGACGTCACGCGCGAGATCAATGCACAGGTCGCCAAGCGCGGCTTGCCGGCCGACATGACCGGCAGCTTCAGCGGCGCGGCGCGGGCGTTCGAGGATTCGTTGAGCGCCGAGCCTTTGCTGATCGCTGTGGCGCTGGTCGCCGTGTATTTGATTCTCGGCATGCTCTACGAAAACCTCGTTCACCCGCTCACGATCCTGTCGTCCCTGCCGCCTGCCGGCGTAGGCGCATTGCTCGCGCTCTCACTGTTCCATATGGAATTGAACGTCATGGCGCTGATCGGACTGATATTGCTGATCGGGATCGTGAAGAAAAACGCGATCATGCTCGTCGATTTCGCGCTGACGCTTCAGCGCGAACACGGCCATACGCCACGCGCGGCCATTCACGAAGCATGCCTCGTTCGGGCGCGCCCCATCCTGATGACGACGCTCGCGGCATTGCTCGGCGCACTGCCGCTCGTCTTCGGCTCGGGCTACGGCGCGGAATTTCGCAAGCCGCTCGGACTGACGATCATCGGCGGGCTCGTCCTCAGTCAGCTCGTGACCCTCTATACCACCCCCGTCGTTTATTTAACGGCTGCCTCTCTCAACTTCCAGCGTCCCCCAAGGAACAAACATGTCTGAGCCGCAACATCGAGCATCACGGGCCATTCCGGCTGTCGGAACGCCCTGGACCACGCTACGTGAACGCATGCTGAGTATGCGCGTCGACGATGCGGATTGGCGGCGCGGCCGTACGCCGTTGCACGTCTATTTCGCAGGCGACGAAGTGCTCAAGGTCGCACGCGAGGCCTACGGCATGTTCATGAGCGAAAATGCGTTGGCGCCCGCCGCGTTTCCCAGCCTCAAGCAGATGGAGCAAGAGGTCATCCGTATGTCGCTCGAGCTGCTCGGCGGATCGGAGACCTCCGCCGGCAATATCACATCGGGCGGCACCGAGAGCATCATCCTCGCGGTGCGAGGGGCCGCACGGCACGCGGCTCGCGCCGGCCGCCGGCGCGAGCGTGCGCATCTGCTGGTGCCGGAAAGCGCCCACCCGGCCTACGAGAAGGCGGCCGAACTGATGGGCCTGCAAGTGAAGCGGTACCCCGTCGATGCGTCGTACCGCGCGAGCGCCGCCGCGCTGGCAAAGCATATCAACGCCGATACGATCATGACGGTCGCCTCCGTGCCGTCGCTGCCGTTCGGCACGATCGATCCGGTCGAAGAAATCGCGCAAGTCGCCCGCGAGCATGACGTATGGCTTCACGTCGATGCCTGTATCGGGGGCTTTCTCGCGCCGTTCGTCAGAATGCTCGGCCGCGACGTTCCGCACTTCGATTTGCGCGTGCCCGGCGTCCGATCGCTGTCCGCCGACTTGCACAAGTACGGCTATGCCGCAAAGGGCGCGTCGACGATCCTCTATGCAAACGAAGAGGATCGCGACCTGCAGTGCTTCGAATTCGATGCCTGGCCGAAAGGACAGTATCGGACCGAAACGCTGGCCGGTACGCGCTCGGGCGGAGCGGTCGCCGCTGCGTGGGCCGTGATGCATCATCTCGGCGTCGAGGGATATACCGACCTCGCGCGCCGCGTCATACGCACGCGCGAGCGCCTGCACGACGGCATCACGGCGATTCCGGGCCTTCGGCTGCTCGGCGAGCAGCCGCTCGGCCTGCTCGCGTTCACCTCCGATGACGGCGACATCTTCGCCATTGGCGATCAGATGGAGGACAGGGGCTGGTACATCAGCCGCATCGCGTCGCCGCCGGGTCTGCAAATGACCGTCACTCCGGCTCACGAGCCCATTGCGGACGAGTATTTGAGCGATCTGCGCGCGAGCGTGCTGTGGGTGCGGGAACGTTGCGCGGCGGCGCGCGACCGTCTCGTCGTCACCTACTAGTCACAGCTCGAGCGTGGCGATCGAGCCGCCCGGACCAGCACCGCGGCAGCTCGACGCCGGTCAGGTGGCGAGCAGCGTCGCTCGCCATTTGCGAAACCCCGTCGTGACCTCCACCTCCCGAAAAATACGGCGGATCACGTTGACGCGGTCGGAATGGATAAAGAAGTGCCCGCCGTTAAACTGGAACTTCGAGAAATAGTTGCGCGCATAGCCGCGCCATTCGTCGATCTGTTCGGCGGTGACCCCTTCGTTCTTGCCGGTGAAGATCGTGACAGGGGCGTCGACGGCAGCGAGCGACGCCGGTCGATATTTCGCGATCATTTCGAAATCGCTGCGCAGCGGCGGAAGAAAAAGCGCCAGCAACGCAGGATCGTCGAAGACTTCCTGCGGCGTTCCTTCGTAACGGCGCAGCCGTTCGATGACTTCTTCGTCGGAGAGCGGCTCTTCCGTTTCAGCCTTGCATGCGTGATATCCGGGACTCAAGCAACCCGAAAAAAACGCGTGCCTCAAGTTGTGCGCCTCGCCCGCAGCCTCCAATCGGCTCACTGTCTCGTAACAGAGCAATCCACCGAGGCTGTGACCGAACAGCACCGTCGGCATGGGGTCCAACTGCGCGATCGCCTCGGCGATATGCGCGGCCGCCGCCCGTAAATCGACCGACGGCGGTTCGGCGGATCGCACGCCGCGCCCCGGCAATCGCACGGCCAACAATTCGATGCCGGGCGGCATGAAGGCAGCCCACTGGGCGTAGGCGTGCGCGTCCGCCCCGGAATACGGGATGCAGACGAGCCGTGCGATCGGCCCGTCACAACGTTTTATTACCGACAACCATTGGCGAGACGAATTCATAGCATCCCAAAGACCCTCCGCGCCGGGCCGCCCCGGCCTCGCGATTCATTCGCGTCGCAGAGAAATTATACCGATCGGTACGAAAGGATAGCGGCAAACCACGCGGCGTGCAACGCCGGCACCGCTGTCCGCGCACCGATCGACCGGCTGCCGATGGATACAAAGCGCTCGTGCTCGGTCACGCGGTCGCTCCCGGGACGCTCAACCGACAAGGTGCTGAACCCCGTGCGCGAAGCGTCCGTTCTCGCACGCGCAGACATCGCGCGGATTCACGGCCGGTGCGGGCGCAAGGGCCACGGTCGAGCGTGCCGGGCGGTCACTTTTCGTGTTTCTTCGGAATCTTCGCGCCGGACTTGCGGGCCTGGTTCAGTGCGATGGCGACAGACTGCTTCTGCGACTTCCCATGCTTCATCTCGGTCTTGATGTTCTTCGAAATGTCGTCGTGCGACTTGCCTCGTTTCAGTGGCATGATGCCCTCCTTCGATCGCGCGCCGTGCACGCGTGAAAACGATGTGGCGCGACGCTGCTGCGCCGGTATAGCAAGCCGAGCAACGCGCGTTCCCGCGGGCCCGGTGACCGGCAGCCCGACGCGCTCGCGCGCATCAAGCCTCGATCCGTCTGCGCGTCATCCCGAGCAGGTCGGCCATGGCCGCGCGTGCGCCCGCCTCGTCGGCGCGGCGGATCGCGTCGTAGACGGCCGTATGCTCGGGCAGCGCCGCGTTGAACACGTCGGCGCGCTTCGCGTTCACGCGCAGTTGCGCCTCCAACGTGCGCTCGATCAGCGTACCGAGCGGCGTCAGGAGCTCGTTGTCGCAGGCCTCGAGCACGCCGAGATGGAACGTCAGATCGGCCCGCACCCATTCGTCCACGTTGCGCGCCGCCACCATCGCCGCATGCGCCGCATCGAGCGCGCGCAGCTTCTCGGGCGTATGGGCGCGGGCAGCGAGCCCCGCCGCGAACGGCTCGATCATCTCGCGCACCTCCTGCAGCTTAAGCGCAAACGCGAGCGGCGGCGCCACTTCCGCATACCATTCGAGCAGGTCCGCATCGAGCAGGCTCCAGGCGCTGCGCGCCCGCACGCGCGTGCCGACTTTCGGGCGCGACTCGACGAGCCCCTTCGACGTCAGCGTGCGCAACGCCTCGCGCAGCACGGTGCGGCTCACGCCGAACGACTCCATCAGTGCCGCCTCACGCGGCAGAATCGACCCGGGCGCGTAGTCCCCGCGCAAAATAGCCGTTGCAAGCTGATGGGCGACACGCCCGTGCAAATCGAGATGAATGATGATTCTCCAGTGGTTCAGGACCGGCGGCGCTGCACGAACCGGCGCGCCGCCGCGCACCGTCCGCAACCGCCGGACGGCGCCGAAACGCGATTATCCCGGCAAGCCGCCGGAGTGCAAGCTAGCGTGGCGCGTAGGCATCACGAATGCATGTGACGGTCCATCTGGCCTCGTTATATAATGCTATTAATACTACTTCTAGACGCTGTGCGACAGCATACGGTTCGAAACTTCGGAACGAAAGACGGAGACGCCCTTGAAGATCACCAAACTCGAAACATTCGTCGTGCCGCCCCGGTGGCTTTTTCTCAAGATTGAAACAGACGAGGGCATCGTCGGTTGGGGCGAACCTGTCGTCGAAGGCCGCGCACACACGGTCGAAGCTGCTGTGCAGGAATTGGCCGACTACCTCGTCGGCAAGGACCCGCGCCATATCGAAGATCACTGGCAAGTGATGTACCGGGCCGGGTTCTATCGCGGCGGCCCCGTGCTGATGAGCGCGATCGCCGGCATCGACCAGGCGCTGTGGGACATCCTCGGCAAGCACCACGGCGTGCCCGTGCACGCGCTGCTCGGCGGCGCCGTGCGCGATCGGATCAAGGTCTATTCGTGGATCGGCGGCGACCGGCCCAGCGATGTCGCCAACAACGCGCGCGCCGTCGTCGATCGCGGCTTCAAGGCGCTCAAGATGAACGGCTCCGAGGAAGTCCAGATCGTCGACACGTTCGAGAAGGTCGAGCGCGTGATCGCCAACGTGGCCGCCGTGCGCGAGGCCGTCGGTCCCCACGTGGGGATCGGCGTCGACTTCCACGGGCGCATCCACAAGCCGATGGCGAAAGTGCTCGCCAAGGAACTCGACCCGTACAAGCTGCTGTTCATCGAGGAGCCCGTACTGTCCGAAAACGTCGAGGCGCTGCGCGACATCGTCAATCAGACCAATACGCCGATCGCGCTCGGCGAGCGGCTCTACTCGCGCTGGGACTTCAAGCACATCCTGGCGGGCGGCTACGTCGACATCATCCAGCCCGATGCCTCGCACGCCGGCGGCATCACCGAATGCCGCAAGATCGCCTCGATGGCCGAGGCCTACGACGTGGGCCTCGCGCTGCACTGCCCGCTCGGCCCGATCGCGCTTGCAGCCTGCCTGCAGCTCGACGCCGTCAGCTACAACGCATTCATTCAGGAACAGAGCCTGGGCATCCATTACAACCAAGGCAGCGACCTGCTCGATTACCTCAGCAACCCCGAGGTCTTCAAGTATCAGGACGGCTTTGTCTCAATTCCGCACGGTCCCGGACTCGGTATCGAGGTCAACGAAGAAAAAGTGCGCGAAATGGCGACGGTCGGCCACCGCTGGCGCAACCCGGTCTGGCGCCACGAGGACGGCAGCGTCGCCGAATGGTGATGCGCTCAGCTGCCCGCCCGCTCCGGCGGGCAGCGGTCGTGTCACCTTCGCGTTACGGCCACATGTAACGTCAAAACTGCAACGTTTCGGGCCGCTTGCCCTTCGCGTGCGACGCGCATCGGGACTGCGGCCCAACGGCTTTCCATCCTCCCAGCACGGCCCCGGCCTGCTCAGCCTCGCCCCGCCCGCAGCCGGCGCACCACGCCGGCCGCGCAGGCACGCAGCTTGCAAAACTTCGCGCCCACAGAACAATTCGAGGGAGCGAAGGCCATGGCGACATATATTCCCGACTACTTGATCCGCGGCCAGATGGCCGTCGGGACGCTCGTTGCGTTCGGCCTCATCAGGATCATCGTCGCGTCGCTTGCCAACGACCGCGGCTGGGCGATCGCCATCATCGAACGGCTGTTCGTTCTGGCCGCCGTTGTCTATTGCCTGCCGCAGTTGGCCACGCTGATGAACGCCGGCGTGCCGGCCTACGTGGCAACGGCCGAACTCGAAGGCAAGGTGATCGGCTGTGCCATCGCCCTCTTTTGCGCGCCGATCTTGAGCCATCGGATCGGGTTCGAGTAGCGGCACCGCCTGCGCCGGTTCACGGTGCGAGCGTGCTGTGCATCAGGACGGCCGAGGCGACGAACAAGCCGAGCATGACGCCGGCTTCCAGATGAAGCAGATTGCTGAACGTATGCGCATCGGTCGTCGACGCGCTGCGGCGCAGCCTCGGCAGCGCCGACGCGCGGGCGAGCCCCAACAGGAGGACGGCGAGCAGCACGAGCGCCAGCTTCAGCAGCAACACCCGCCCCCACGTGCTGCTCGAGAACACAGCGAACGAGGCGCCGCCGAACCCGCGCACGGTGTCGAGCGCCCCCGTCACTAGCACGGCGAGCACCGCGCGAATTGACAGGAGCGAAATCCGCTCGGCCAGCCGGATGAAGCTGCGGCGCGCCACCGAGGTCTCCACGGCCGGCAGCACGACGAAGCCCCCCGCCATCACCACGCCGCCCCAGACACCCAGGGCCATGACGTGCAGCCCATGTAGCGCGGTACCAAGCGCGACCGGCAAGCCGCCGGGCACCCCGGTCCGTGCCGCCAGCGCCTGGCCTGCGGCGAATGCAGCGGCGGCACCCCAGCAGAACGCATAGCCGATGCGCCCGCCGCGATTCGTGAGCGCCGCGAACAACAGCAGCACGGCACCGCCGAAACCCGCCAGCCACCCGTAACCGAATCGCGTCCGGGCAATGAGGGCCGGCACGACGCCGATGGCCGCGACGGTGCTCGTGCCGTTCGCGGCCGCTACCTCGTAGAGCAGCCAGCCGGTGTGCGCGAGCAGCAGCACGAGCGCCGTGGCGAGCAGCGCGGCATGCGCGCGCTGCCAGGCGGGGTGGGCCGGCGATGCGGGCTTCGCGGCGCCGTCGTTCGCGAGCCAGCGCTCGAGGACGAACGCGCCGATCGCCATCGCGAACGCGATGTTCGACAGCGCAGTCAACGCGACCTGTCCGGTCATGAGCGGGTCGATGTTCATCGCGCAAAAGGCTCCGGACTGCGGGGCGACGATACCGACCGTGACAAGAAAGCGAAGCAGGAAACAAATGAGGACATCGGCAAATGTGAGATCGAAAGCAAACTGAAAGGGCAACCCCGGGGAGCGGACGGTCATTCACGAGGGACGGCCCGATGGATCCCGCGCGGGGCCCTCAGGGCCCCGCAACCGCGAGCCGAGAGTCTACAGCGATCGCGCCCTCGCCCCGCTGCAACCGCATCGCGCTCGGGGCACGGCGCATGCGTCGTACGGAAGCAACATTCGTGGACGCAGGCAATGCCGACTGTGTACAGACGGTTGCGGCCAAAAGCCGGGCGGCAAATTGTCGCGCGGTCGGCTATGGACCGATCGGCGGCGCATAGGCTAAATAGCCTGGGCTTGTCATCGATGATAGAATGCTGCGTCGCAGCGCCCGGCCGCGCTTTGCTGCTCACGCCGCCACCGCTGCGGTGTCGGGCCGCGAGGGAGCGAGAGCGCCGTCGCAGCAGGCAACCCGGCAGTCAGCATGCAGTTAAGCGCGGCAGTGAAATCCGCGTTAAGTACCCAGCCACAGAGCGATATCGGGCCGACCGAAGCCCGGTGGATCCCCGAATAACGATGGAGTTACGCGTGTCTTCAAGACGCATTTTCCGCCCGCTGCTCGCCCTTCTGTTGATTGGCGGAGCAGGCGTCTTCAGCGCTGCACAAGCGCAGACTCAGCCCAAAGCCCCCGATACGATGGAAGCGCGCGTGCAAGGTTGCACGGCCTGCCACGGCAGCCACGGTCAAGGCACGGATAACGACTACTTCCCGCGTCTCGCGGGCAAGCCGGCCGACTACCTCTACAACCAGCTGCAGAACTTCCGCGAGGGTCGGCGAAAGTACCCGCCGATGAACTACCTCGTCACGTATCTCTCGGACGACTATCTGCACCAGATCGCTCAGTACTTCTCGCAACAGCGTCCGCCGTATCCGGTGCCGGCCAAGCCGACCGTCTCGGCCGATGTCGTCGCGCGCGGCAAGCAGATCGTCCTGTCGGGCGACCCGTCGAAGAACATTCCCGCCTGCGCGGCCTGCCACGGCAAGGCGCTGACGGGCATGGAGCCGGCGATCCCGGGCCTCGTGGGTCTGCATACCGATTACATCAGCGCGCAGCTCGGCGCATGGCGTTCGGGCACGCGTCACGCCAAGGCGCCCGATTGCATGCATGAAATCGCCACGCGCCTGACGGACGCGGACGTGACCGCCGTCGCTGCCTGGCTCGCCACGCAGCCGGCCCCGCAGAATCCTGTCCCGGCCCCCGCCCGCTCGATGAAGACTCCGCTTGCCTGCGGCAGCGAACCGCAATAAGCGCGAGGAGAGACACACAAATGAAACGCAAGTCCCTGTTCGCTCTGTCGGCCGTCGTCGTTGCGGCGGCCGCCCTCGTGCCCGTCCTCTGGACCGGCGGCGACAACCTGCACAACGGCACGGCTGCGGCCGCCACGCCGGCCGACCAGGCCGCGCTCATCAAGCGCGGCGAATATCTCGCACGTGCCGGCGACTGTATCGCCTGCCACACGGTGCGCGGCGGCAAGCAATTCGCCGGCGGCCTGCCGATGGCGACGCCGTTCGGCACGCTCTACACCCCGAACATCACGCCCGACGACCAATACGGTATCGGCAAGTGGTCGCAGGACGACTTCTACCGCGCGATGCACACGGGCCGTTCGAAGGACGGCAGCCTGCTCTACCCGGCGTTCCCGTTCGCGAGCTACACGAAAGTCACGCGCGCCGATGCAGACGCGATCTACGCCTACCTGCGCTCGATCCCGCCCGTCTCCGAACCGAGCCGTCCGCACGAGCTGCGGTTCCCGTTCAACAACCGGAACCTCTTGATCGGCTGGCGTACGCTGTTCTTCCGCGAAGGCACCTATAAAGACGACCCGACGAAATCGGTCGAATGGAACCGCGGCGCCTATCTTGTCGAAGGTCTTGGCCACTGCAGCATGTGCCACACCTCGATCAACATGATGGGCGGCCCGGTCAATTCGTCGGCGTTCGCGGGCGGTCTGATTCCGTTGCAGAACTGGTACGCGCCGTCGCTCACGTCGAACAAGGAAGCCGGCCTCGGTGACTGGGACATCAAGGACATCTCGGACCTGCTCAAGACCGGCGTGTCGAACCGCGGCGCCGTGTTCGGGCCGATGGCCGAAGTCGTCCACAACAGCCTGCAATACCTGTCGGACGAAGACGTGCGCGCCATGTCGACGTACCTGAAGACGATTCCGGAGAAGAAGGAAGCACCGGAAACGATGCAGTACGAAACGTCGGAGAAGTTCGGCGACGCGCTGCTGCAGCAGGGCAAGAAGATTTACGCGGACAACTGCGCGAAGTGCCACGCCGACAACGGCCTCGGCAAGCCGCCGGCCTATCCGCCGCTCGCGAACAACCAGTCGATTCAGATGCCGTCGGCCGTCAACCCGATCCGTATGGTGCTGAACGGCGGTTACCCGCCGAGCACGACGAGCAACGCGCAACCGTACGGCATGCCGCCGTTCGCGCAGTCGCTGTCGAATCAGGAAGTCGCCGCTGTCGTGACGTACATCCGGATGTCGTGGGGCAACCACGGCACGCCGGTCTCGCCGCAGCAAGTGACCGATCTGCGCTCGGCGCCGCTCGATTGAGCACCTGAAGCGCATCATCCGGGGGGCGCGGCGCGCGGGCAACCGTGCGCCGCGCCCTTCGCTTTTCCGTGTCCCGCCAAACGACCCAACCCGGACTTCGCGCGGCCCATCGCGGCGCCACAAGCGTCGCATGAGACGAGCGCGATCAACGCGCCGGCCGCCTTACCTGCATTGCTAAGAACGCTCTTATGTCCTTTGATTCCCTGGGCCTGTCCGAACCGCTGGTACGGGCCGTCAACGAGCTCGGCTACACCTCGCCGACGCCGATTCAGAAACAGGCGATCCCCGCTGTCCTCGAAGGCGGCGACCTGCTGGCCGGCGCTCAGACCGGCACCGGCAAGACGGCCGGCTTTACGCTCCCGATCCTGCAACGGCTCGCGTTCGACGCATCGGGCAAGCCTCACGCCGCACCCGCCGGAAAACGCAGCGTGCGCGCACTCGTTCTCACGCCGACGCGCGAGCTCGCGGCGCAAGTCGAGGAAAGCGTA
>CBJMQH010000055.1:0-15327 GCA_966431825.1 uncultured Trinickia sp. | reverse complement strand
GGCATTCTGGTCTAGCCGATCGGCGTAGTCCTGGAGCGAGTAGGCGTAGTCGATGAACTGCGACGTACGCGTGCGCTGCAGCCCGGCGCGCGCGCTGTAGATGCGCGTGCCCGCCACTTGCGTGTTCGTGTACGAGGCGAGTGCGGTATTGGTCCAGCCGCGCGCACCGGGAGGCATCGACAGCTGAATCTGCCCGTACTGCTGGATCTGGTCGAGCCGGCCCTGGATCGAAAACGGCCACGCCGCGCCGAACGTGTTCAGATAGGTGTAGGCCCCCTGCACGTGGGCGCCCGTATCGGTGGCATAGCCGACACCCCCGCGCACGCTGTTGTACGGGTACTCGCTGACCTTCACGTGAATCGGCGTCTCGCGGGGTTTGTCGACGTCGCTGCCGACATCGATGGCCACACTCGCGTAGTAAGGCGTGTTCTGCAGCTGGCGTTGCAGCTCGGCGATCCGATCGGCGTCATAGGTCTCGCCGACGCCGATCGGGTTGACGTTGTGCACGATCCGCTCGGGATAGCGCCGCACCCCCGTCACGTCGAGGGCACCGAGCGTAAACGTCGGGCCACTCTCGAAAACGACGGTCAGCGCAGCCGTCTTCGAGAGCGGGTCGATGCGCGCCTCGGAGCGCGCGATCTTCGCACCGAGATAGCGTCGCGCCTGAAGCGCCTTGAGCGCCGCATCCTTCGCATCGCTCCAGCCGGACTCGGTGAACGGATCGCCCGAGTGCAGCGAAAAAGCGAAGCGCGTGGCGTTCTCGCGCGAAGGGTCCTCGGTCGTAACAGGCCCTTCGAACTGCAGGTCGATCGACGACACCTGCGTGCGAGGCCCCGGATCGACGTGGAGCGTGACGCGGCGCTTGCCGTCGACCGTGCGCACGTCGGTACGCACTGCCGGCGAAAAATAGCCGTCCGTGGCAGCCAGATCGCGCACCTGCTCGGGCGTCGCGGTAATGAGGAAGTCGAACTGATCGTCGGTGATGTCGTCACGATCGGCAAACCGCGCGAGATCGAGGTGCTGTTCGAGGAGCTTGCGCACCGGGCGCGGGGCATCGATCGTGACATCGTATTTCGCGAACGCGCTCGTTGCGAACGCGGCGAAGCACGCTCCGGCCGCGAGGGGCCAGGCGCGCGGCCAACGGCGCCGGGCGGCGTCGAGCCAGGCAGGCAGCGGTGACGTATCGGTTCCGGCTCGCGCCAAACAGGACCTCCAGGAAATCGATGGGACCCGCGGTCTCTTCAGACCGCGGCGGGATTCTTCGGATTTGACCACAGGCGTGGCGCCATCCCCAGCAAAAGCGGCGCCCGCCTCGTTCCGCCGGGCAAGCCGGGCGGGGCGAACTCGACATTTCAGCCTCGGCGCCTGCCCGCCTTGGACGCGCGAGCCGAGCGCCGCGTTCCGCACGCGCTCGCATGCGCTAAAATCACGTTCTGCCAGCAGGCGGACGCGTGTGCGTCCCGCCTGTCCCTATTTTCCGGACAGTCGAACCATGTATCAATCGGATATCACGCAATTCCTCACCCAGTTGAAGCAGGACAAGCCCGCGCTCGAGGATGAACAGCGCCGCGGCCGTGCATTGCTGTGGGACAAACAGCCGATCGATCTCGACGAGCGCAATAAGCAGCTCGCCTCGCGCGTGCCGCAGACGCCGTACGTCTACTACCAGAACTTCTGAGCGCGCCTCGCGTGTCGACCGCCGACGAGGCCCGGCCAGAGGTCAAACGGGAAGCCGGGCGGGAGTCCGCTCGGGAAACCCGTAGCGCGGACGGGCCGGACGCGGCGCTGACTGCACCGGCCACCGATACGACGCCCGACACCGTCGACGGCATTGCGTTCGCTCGCCTGTACGGTGAGCCGCTGTTCAAGCTGCCGCAGGATCTCTACATCCCGCCGGACGCACTCGAGGTTTTCCTCGAAACGTTCGAAGGACCGCTCGATCTGTTGCTGTATCTGATCCGCAAGCAGAACTTCAACGTGCTCGACATCCCGATGGCCGAGGTGACGGTTCAGTACCTCGGCTACGTCGAACAGCTGCGCAAGACGAATCTCGAGCTCGCGTCGGAATACCTGCTGATGGCGGCGATGCTGATCGAGATCAAGTCGCGCATGCTGCTGCCGGTCAAGAAGGCCGACACCGGCGAGGAAGCCGAGGATCCGCGCGCCGAACTCGTGCGCCGCCTGCTCGAGTACGAGCGGATGAAGCTCGCGGCCCAACGGATAGATCATCTGCCCCAACTCGGTCGCGACTTCCTGCGCGCCGAGGTGTACATCGAGCAGAGCCTTGCACCGCGGTTTCCCGACGTCGTCAGTGACGATCTGCGCGCCGCCTGGGCCGATGTGCTCAAGCGCGCCAAACTCGTGCAGCACCACAAGATCTCGCGGGAAGAGCTGTCGGTTCGCGAGCACATGAGCGTGATCCTGCGCAGGCTGCAAAGCACGCGCTTCCTCGAATTCTCCGAACTGTTCGACGTGTCGCGCGGCGTACCCGTCGTCGTCGTGAATTTCATCGCGATGCTCGAGCTGTGCCGCGAATCGCTGGTCGAAATCACGCAAGCGGAGCCGTTCGCGCCGATTTACGTCCGGCTGTCGTACCTGCCGGCTTGAACGTGCCGGCGTGAAACCTGCGTGCCCGCTTGACGCGGGCACCGGGGCAGCGCAACCGGTGCGCCGTCGTATTGCTGTGCCACCGGGCGCCCAAATCCCTTACAATCGGCGCGCTTTTCAAATTCCGTCGCGTGCGTTGCGCGCATCAGGCTTGCCCATCATGAAAGTCATCAGTTCAATACAGGAATTGCGCGACCAGCTGCGCGGTCAGAACCGTACGGCGTTCGTGCCGACGATGGGCAATCTGCACGAGGGGCACCTCTCGCTGATGCGTCTTGCGCGCCAGCACGGCGACCCGGTCGTGGCGAGCATCTTCGTCAACCGGCTCCAGTTCGGGCCGAACGAGGATTTCGACAAATATCCGCGCACGCTCGAAGCCGATATCGAAAAGCTGCAGAAGGAAAACGTCTACGTATTGTTCGCGCCGACCGAGCGCGACATGTATCCGGAACCGCAGGAATATCGCGTCCATCCGCCTCATGACCTGGGGGACATCCTCGAAGGCGAATTCCGGCCCGGCTTCTTCACGGGCGTCTGCACGGTCGTCATGAAGTTGATGGCCTGCGTCCAGCCGCGCGTGGCTGTCTTCGGCAAGAAAGACTACCAGCAGCTCATGATCGTGCGGCGCATGTGCCATCAGTTCGCGCTGCAGACCGATATCGTCGCAGCGGAAACGGTGCGCGATGCCGACGGCCTCGCGCTCAGTTCGCGCAATCGCTACCTCACTCAGGCCGAACGCGCCGAAGCGCCGATGCTGGCCGCCACGCTCGCGCGCGTACGCGAGGCCGTCCTCTCGGGCAACCGCGATTTCGCGGCCATCGAGCGCGAAGCGGTCGCGAGCCTCGCCGCGCGCGGCTGGCAGCCCGACTACATCGCGATTCGCAAGCAATCGGATCTCATCGCCCCGGCCGAACACGAAACGAACGCGCCGCTCGTCGTGCTGAGCGCCGCGAAGCTCGGCGCGACGCGACTTATCGACAACCTGGAAATCTAAGCGAGCGCCTCGCGGCCCGCACGCTCGTTGCGTGCCGCGGCGGGCGCCGCCAACGAGAGAAGGAAACGACCATGCAGCGTCACATGCTGAAATCGAAGATCCACCGCGCAACCGTCACGCATGCCGAGCTCCATTACGAAGGCTCCTGCGCGATCGACGAAGATCTGCTCGAAGCCGCCAATATTGTCGAGAACGAGCGCATCGACGTCTGGAACATCAACAACGGCGAGCGCTTCTCGACCTACGCGATCCGCGGCGAACGCGGCAGCGGCATGATCTCGCTGAACGGCTCGGCCGCACGGCGCGCGCAACTGGGCGACCTCATCATCATCGCCACGTTTGCGGTGATCGACGAAGAAGAACTGAAAGCCGGCTTCACGCCGAAGCTCGTGTTCGTCGACGAGCAGAACAAGATCAAGGGCAGCCGCGGCCACGTCCCCGTGCAAAACTGGACCTGAAGGCGCGCCGGGGCACGAAAGCGCACGGCGCCGGCGCTTATTTGGCCTGCGCCCAATCGAGAATCGGCGCCCACTGTTCCAGATCCTTCTCGACGCGGCTTTTCGCCACATCCCAGAGCGTCAGGCCGTGCGCAGCCAGCTGCACGTAGTTCTGTGTGTCGCGCAGGTAGCCGAGCACCGGCAACGCGAGGCCTTCGACGAACCGGTGCAGCTCGTCGGCCGAGCGCGTGCGCGCATCGACGCGCATGCCGACCACGCCGACCTTGATGCTGCCCTTGCGCACGGCCTTTTCCTTTCCGAGCCGCTCCAGAAACTGCTGCGTCGCGAGAATATCGAACATCGACGGCTGCAGCGGCACGATCACCTTGTCCGCCACATCGAGCGCCGCCGACAGCTTGTTGCCGTGCAGACCGGCCGGCGTGTCGACGATGGCGCGCTCCAGGCCGCGCGGCGGCTTGGCCGGTGCATCGGCATCGATCTCCCATGCCTCGATGGCCGGCAGCCCCTGCGGCCGCAGATCGAGCCACGCGTGCGCCGACTGCTGCTTGTCGAGATCGGCGAGCGCCACCCACTCCCCGTTCGCCGCGAACGCCCCCGCGAGATTCGTCGACAGCGTACTCTTGCCGACGCCGCCTTTGGGGTTCGCCACTACGATCACCGTCATGAATGCTGCTCCCGAGTAGAAGGCCGTCTTGGCGCGCACCGCGCTTGACGCACGGCGCGCGTTCGGCCGGTTTGCCCCGTATCGTTCCAAAACGCATCGAGCTGTCGATAATATCGGCAAATGGGCCCCGACCGAAGTCCCGCAGCTCGTTAAAATCATCTGATGATCACACCCGACCTGACCTTTGTGCTCGGCGGCGCCCGCTCGGGCAAGAGTGCACACGCCGAGCGGCTGGCTGCCGCGCTTGCACGCCCCGTCACCTATGTCGCCACGGCCTGCGGCACCGACGACGAATTCGCCGCGCGTATCGCCCTGCATCGCGCACGCCGCCCGGCGCACTGGCGACTCGTCGAAGCCGGCGCCGATCTCGCCGGCGCCGTGGCCGATGCGGACCGTGCCGACGGTTGCCTGCTCGTCGACTGCCTCACGCTCTGGATGGCCACGCTGTTGTGCCCGGCCGACGGCAGCACACCGCCGGCGCACGCCCATATGCCGCGCGTCGAGGCATTGGCCGATGCGCTCGGTGCGGCGCGCGGACAGGTGATCGTCGTCAGCAACGAAATCGGCCTCGGCGTCGTGCCGCTCGGCGCGATGACGCGCCACTACGTCGACGAGCTCGGGCGCTTGAATCAGCGCGTCGCTTCGCTCGCGCGCAACGTCACGCTGATGGTCGCGGGACTGCCCCTCTCGCTCAAATGCACCCCATGCGCCTGAGGCGGCTCGCTCGTTCGGCGACACGGTGCTGCGTGCCCGCGCTGGCCTTCGTGTGGCCGCTCGCGGTACATGCGGGCGTGAATGTCGTCGACGACGCCGGCGAAACGGTCAAGCTCGCTGCGCCGGCATCGCGCGTGGTGAGCCTCGCGCCGCACGGGACGGAACTCGTCTATGCGGCCGGCGGCGCAGCGACGCTCGTCGGCGCCGTTTCGTATAGCGACTACCCGCCCGCCGCGAAGACGCTGCCGCGCGTCGGCAGCAATACGTCGGTCGATCTCGAACGGATCGCCGCCTTGAAGCCCGATCTCGTCGTTGCATGGCAGCACGGCAACGCGACCCGTGCGCTCGACGCGCTGCGCGGCATGCATATCCCCTTCTTCGTCAGCGCGCCACGGCGCCTCGACGACGTGGCAACCAACCTGGAGCGCCTCGGTACCTTGCTCGGCACGGCACCGACGGCGCAGGCCGCAGCCAGACGCTACCGGGCCGAGATCGAGCGGCTGCGTGCACGCTACGCAAACCGGCCCCCCGTCACGGTCTTCTACGAGGTGTGGGAGCGACCGCTGATGACGCTGAACGGCACGCAGTTCGTCAGCGACGCGATCGCGCTGTGCGGCGGCCGCAACGTGTTCGCGCAGCTCGCGGCGAGCGTGCCGACCGTCACGACGGAGGCCGTTCTCGCCGCCGATCCCGAAGCGATCGTCACCGCCAGCCCCGGGGCGACCGCGCCGCCGGCCGGCACCCCGTTGCCGAGCCTCGCGGCTTGGCGCACGTGGCCGCAAATCACGGCCGTGGCACGTGGCAACCTGTTCGCCATCGACGGCGACCTCATCAACCGGCCCGGCCCGCGTCTGCCGCAAGGCATCGCGGCGCTCTGCGCCGATCTCGAGACGGCGCGCGCACGGCGGCCGAATGCATCGGATCGCTGAGCCGACGGGCCGCCTTGCTGTCGGAAGAAAGTTGCCGGCAATGCAACGCCGACGACCGCGCCCTAGCGAACGCAGGTTGCACTCAGACGTTCCATGCGCGGATCTGCCAACAGCCTGCCTCGTCTTCGCGCTGTAGCCAGACAAGCGCCGCCATGCCGAGCGGTCGCTGCAGCAGCGTATCGAGCGGCATGTCGAGCGCAAGCGCCGCGAGCATGCGAATCACGCCGGCATGCGTGACGACGTGCGCTGTTGTGCCGCATGTCGCGCGCGTGCGCCAATCGCGCCAATCGTCGAGCCAGCCACCCACGCGCATCGAGAACTGCGCGACGTTCTCGCCGCCGTGCATGCGCGCATGCTGCAGATCGGCGGCCCAGGCGTCGAGCGCCGCACGGTCGATGGCATCCCAACACCGGCCTTCCCAAGCGCCGAAGTCGATTTCCTGCAACCGCGCGTCGACCCGCGCGGGCAGACCGAATCGGGCGGCGAGCGGGGCTGCGATGCTCGCACAACGCACGAGCGGACTCGTCCAGAACGCGTTCGGTGTCGGCGTGCCGAGTGCGGCAAGACGCGCAGCGATTGCCGCTGCGGCTTCGACCGCGTCGCCGGCAAGCGGCACGTCGGTGCGCCCATAGCAGACCCCCGCCTCGATGGCAGGCGCCGGGTGACGGATCAGGACGAGATCCATCCGAGCACGGTCAGGTAGATGGCGAGTTCGAAAATCTGCTGTGCGAAGCCGAGGCAATCGCCCGTGTAGCCGCCGAGACGCCGCACGAAGTAGCGCGCGAGCACGCCGCGCAGCACCAGGGCCACGGTGAGTGCCACGGCACCGGCGCGCCAGTCGGGCCAGAAGAGCCACGGCAGGCCGAGCGCGGCCGCGAAGCAGTAGGCGCGCGCCGGCATGCGCTGCGCGACGGGCTGCGCGCGCCCTTCGGCACGGGCATAGTCGAGCGTGACGAGGTAGCTCGCCGCGAGCGTACGGCTTGCCGCGTGCGCGCCGACCATCAGCGTTGCACTGGCCAACGGCGAGAGCGCGGCGAGCGCCTGCCATTTGAGTGCGAGTGCGACGACGAGCCCGATCGTACCGAACGCACCGATGCGCGGGTCGCGCATGATCCGCAAGACATCTTCGCGCGTGGCTCCGCCGCCGAAGCCGTCGCAACAGTCGGCAAGTCCGTCCTCGTGCAACGCGCCGGTTACCGCGAGGGTCGCGCCCATCGAGAGCAACACCGCGATGTTCGCGGGAAAAAGATTGAGGGCACCGAGGTAGACGAGTGCGCCGAGCACGCCGACGAGCGCACCGACGAGAGGAAAATAGCGCGCGGCGCCAGCCAGATCGCCGGGTGCAAAGCCGATCCCGCGCGGTACCGGGATGCGCGTGAAGTAGCCGAGTGCCGCGAAGAAAAAGCGCAGTTCGGCGGCGAGACGCGACATCGGCGCGGCCGAGGGCTCGGTCCGCACGTCGTCGCCGCTCACCACCGCCCCCCGACGCCGGTTACGAGCGGCACCGTCATCGGGCTTCGCGACTGGCGACGCCGGCGGACTCGAAGCTGGCCATCTCGGTCAGAAACGCGACGGCCGCACGCAGGACCGGTAACGCGAGCGCGGCCCCCGTGCCCTCGCCGAGCCGCATGTCGAGCGCGAGCAGCGGCTTTGCGCCGAAGTAGTCGAGCATGCGCCGGTGTCCCGCTTCGTTCGACAGGTGGGCGAAAACACAATAGTCGCGTACGGCGGGCGCGAGCGCATCGGCAACGACGAGCGCCGCTGTCGCGATGAAGCCATCGACGAGGATCGTCATCTTCGCTTCGGCGGCCGCCAGATAGGCGCCGGCCATCATGGCGATCTCGAAGCCGCCGAAGGCCGCGAGCACATCGAGCGGCGCGCTGACATCGGCATGATGTGCGAGTGCCGAAACGAGTACGTTGCGCTTGCGTGCAAGCCCCGCGTTGTCGAGCCCCGTGCCACGGCCGACGCATTCGTCGATCGGCACGCCGCAAAGCCGGCTCATCAGACAGGCCGCGGATGACGAGTTGCCGATGCCCATCTCACCGAAGCCGATCACGTTCGTGCCGAGCGCCGCGTGATGGCGCACACGCTCGGCACCGGCCGCAAGCGCGGCGAGCGCTTGCGCGCGCGTCATCGCCGGTTCATGCGCGAAGTTGCGGGTGCCCGCGCCGATCGGGATGTCGACAAGACCCGGCAGCGCGCCGAGCGCAGTGGCCACGCCGGCGTTCACGATTTCGAGCGTGATACCGGCCACCGAACTGATCGCATTGATCGCTGCGCCGCCGGCCAGAAAGTTCGCGACCATCTGGGCGGTAACTGCCTGCGGATAGGGGCTCACACCCTCGAGGGCGATGCCGTGGTCGGCGGCGAAGACGATCATCGCCGGCCGCATGATCGACGGCCGCGTGGTCTGCTGGATCATGCCGATCTGGCGTGCGACGACTTCGAGCATGCCGAGGCTGCCCGGCGGCTTCGTTTTTGAGTCGATGATGCGCGACAGCGAGCCGCGCAGCGACCGATCGAGCGGTTCCACGATCGGCAGCGGTAGAGGTGCGTTCATTTTTTCGGCCTTATGACGCGCGTACGCGGCGCCTCGATGGCGCCGTGCCGCACGAACGCGTCACCTTACCCGCATAGGCGAGCGAGGTTCAATTCGGTAAAACCGCATTGCGATGCTGCACCGCAACGCGGATTCGTATTTTAAGTGTCTTTTGCGGGCCCGGGGCCGGAACCTTGGGGCGGGGGCGGCAACGCCGGAACCAGCGCCTCGTAGCCGTCGCGCTCGATGAGGACAAGCGGAGCACCAAACGCAGCACTGGCGTGCTCGGGCGTCAGGACTTCGCGTGCCGGTCCTGCCGCGACGCCGCCGACGCCGTCGAGCAGCAGCGCGTGCGTCGCGTAGCGGCGCGCGAGGTTCAGGTCGTGGCACGAGAAGACGACGATGCGCGGCGCCTCCTCGCTCCAGGCGACAAGGGCTTCGAGGCAGGCGATCTGGCGATGCCAGTCCAGATGGGCGAGCGGCTCGTCGAGCAGCAGGAGCGGCGCGTCCTGACAGAAAACGGCCGCCAGTGCGACGCGCTGACGCTCGCCGCCCGAAAGCGAGCGCACGTCGCGCTCGGCCAGCGCCGAAAGGCCGAAGCGGTCCAGCGCGGCCAGCGCCGCCACCCGGTCGTCGTCGGCCTCCCAGCCCCAACTGGTCAGATGCGCAAAACGATTAAGCAGGACGACGTCGAGGACGCTGGCGCTAAACGCATCGTGCAGCTCCTGCGGCAGCAGCGCGCGGCGGCGGGCCAGCGCGCGCGGCCTCCACGCCGCGAGCGGGATTGCGTCGAGCCGCACCTGCCCACGTGCCGGTGTGCCGAGCCCGGCAAGCGCCGTGATCAACGTCGTCTTCCCCGCCCCGTTCGGGCCGACGACGCACCAGCGCTCGCCTGCCGCGAACGTCTGCGTGAAATCGTCGACCAAGACGCGCCCCGGCGCCGCCAATGCGATGCCGCAGGCTTCGAGCACGGGTGGCGTAGACGGCTGCGCGTCGCTCACCGGCGCCTCCCGAGCAGCATCCAGAGGAATACCGGCACGCCGATGAGCGCGGTCACGACACCGACCGGCAGTTGTGCCGGCGCGATCGCCGTACGAGCGAGAAGATCGGCCCCCATGACGGCCGCCCCGCCGGCGAGCGCCGAGGCCGGAACGAGCATGCGCTGATCGTTGCCGCAGGCGAGGCGCACCGCATGCGGCACGACGAGCCCGACAAAACCGATGGTGCCGGCCGTCGTGACGGCTGCTGCGGCGGCAAGCGACGCCACGAGGTAGATGCGTAACCGCAAACGCGCCGCGGGTACGCCGAGCGCCCGGGCGGCGGTATCGCCGCGTAGCAGCACGTTCAGCTGCGGGGCCACGGGCACGGCCAGCAGCAGCGCGGCCGCGAGCGCAATGAGCGCCGGCCACGGCCGGACGGTACCGCTCAAGTCTCCCGTCAGCCAGAACAGCATCCCGCGCAATCGGTCGTCGGGCGCGAGCGCCAGCATCAATGTGACGGCGGCGCCCCAGCCCGTTGCGACGACCACGCCGGTCAGCAGAAGCCGCGGGGATGCTTCGTTTGCCTCGCCTCGGGCGAGGTCGCGCCGAGCGAGACCGAGGACAAAGGCGATGGACACGAGCGCGCCCGCGAACGCTGCGAGATCGACGTACCACCACGCCGCGCCGACGAACAGAGCGAGCACCGCAAACGCGGCGGCGCCGCCCGAAACGCCGAGAACATAAGGCTCTGCAAGCGGATTGCGCAACAGTACCTGCAGCAGGGCACCGGCCACGGAAAGCAACGCGCCGCACGCGAAACCGGCCGCGGCACGCGGCAAACGCAAGCCGAGCACAATTGCGTCGGCAAGCGCATCGGAGCCGGCGGGGCGGTGGCTGTGGACGAGCGCAGCGAGCACGCGAGACGGCGACAGCGCAACGCTGCCGAGCGCAAGCGCCGCGACGAAAATCGCGGCGGCGACGAGCGCGAGGACGAGCCAGACCGCCAGGGCGCGTCGCGCCGTCATGGCTCGCAAGCCGCCGCTCGCGCGCGGTGCGATGGGAGGGGTGACGGACATAACGGGACGTAGGATGCCGCAAGCGCGAACGCGCCTGCAAGCGTTGCGCCAACCATCGGGGGTGGGCAAAAAGCGGCATTTGCGCGTGTGCGGCGGCGATACGGCACAAAAAAAGCGTGAAACGTTACGTCTGGATACGACTCAGAGGTCGGAACGTACGATAAACCGCGCTAAAATGCGGGGTCTTTAGAGGACGCAGCAGATGCTCAACGAACTCGAATCATTGTCACAGAACATCGGCAGGCTGATTGCGATCAACGAACGCCATCAGCAGGCACGTCACGCGCTCGAGGAGCAGCTCGCGCATTTGCGCGGGGAATACGATGCCGCGCGCGCCGAACTTGCGCAAGTGCGCGATGAGCGCAATGCGCTGCAGGCCGAACGCGACGCGCTGATCGCGAAGATCGACGACGCGCAAGTGCGCCTGAACGCGATCCTCGAAACACTGCCGCGCACGAAAGGGCCCTATGAGGCCGACAGCCAGCTCGATCTGCTTGGCGAGGGCAATGCCGCGCAAGCCGAAGCAAGCGATACGTCCGAGCACGAACAACAGGGCGCGGCGGCGGCGCAGCAGGGAGAGGGTGCATGACGACCAAGCAAATCGATGTGAGCATTCTCGGGCAGAGCTACCGGCTCGCGTGTTCGCCCGAAACCGAAGCGGCGTTGCTGGAGGCCGTTGCGCGTGTCGATGCCGAGATGTCGAAGATCCGTGCGTCGAGCAACGTGCGCGGTACCGATCGCATCGCGGTGATGGCTGCGTTGTCGCTCGCGTCAGAATTGTTGAAGCTTCAGCATAGCGTGCGACACGGCGAGGCTTTTCCTGCGGAGGAAATCCGGCGTACAATGCGCCAAATGAACGAACACCTTGGTGCGGTACTCGCTCAGAGCGAGGGGTCATAAGTCCCTCTGGAGCCGGTGCAACAAAGCGTGCTGGTTATTCGTTACAACAGGTTTTACGGCTTCCCTGCCTGGTTCGCCAAGGTCATAAATTCCTTGAACCAATGCCATGTGCACGGTTGCGGAAATTTGTAGCACGGGCGTGCGCGTCACTCTGTCTGATGTACCCGAAGTGCTGCTAACTGCGACCAATTCTGAACCCTCGGTTCAGGATGCCGGCCTAGCGGCCAAGGCGGGGACTTTATTCGACGGCATCGGTCTTGACCGATGCCGTTTTCATTTGTGCATCGTCAAAGCGCGCCGAACGGCTGTTGGAAGCACATGTCCCAGGGCTGCGAAGCGCCGCACTTGAACGTCCACGCCACGACCCTATTTGCCTATGCGCTACTGGCTCATGAAATCCGAACCGGACGAGGCGAGCATCGACGACCTCGCCGCCGCGCCTGATCGCACGTTGCCGTGGACCGGCGTGCGCAACTACCAGGCGCGCAACTTCATGCGTGACGTGATGGAACTCGGCGACGGCGTGCTGTTCTATCACTCGAGCTGTCCCGAGCCGGGCATTGCCGGCATCGCGGAAGTCGCGTCGAGGCCCTACCCCGACCCGACGCAGTTCGACCCGGCGAGCACCTACTACGATGCGAAATCGACACCCGAGACGCCACGCTGGATGCTGGTCGACGTGCGCTTCGTGAAGAAGACGCCGCTCGTGTCGCTGGCAGCGTTGCGTGGCCATCCGGAACTTGCCGACATGCGCGTACTGGCGAAAGGCAACCGGCTCTCGATTACGCCCGTGACGCCGGCCGAGTGGCGGTTTATCACCGAGCGACTCGTTTAGGGCGGCTCGGGCGCCGTTACCGCGATGAGCCTGTGCGTCGTCGGTGGCGCGTGATGCGTCGTGCGTTGGGCTTTGGGCTTTGCCGTCCCATCAAACAACTTGGAGCAAGAATGAAAAGAACGCTCGCTGCATTGCCGCTCGCCGTGACCGCGACGCTGCCGCTCGCGCTGTGCACACCCGCGCTGGCCGATACGATCCTCACGCAAAGTGCGCCTTCGGGCGTGCTTTCGCTCTCGGCCCAGGCCAGCACGGAAGTGCCGCAGGACATCGTGGACATCACGCTCTTCTACGAGCAGCAGGCGCAGGATCCGGCGTCGCTGACCGATACGTTGAACAAGCGCACGGACGCGGTGCTACGCGAGGCGAAGGCTGTATCGGGCGTGAGCGCGCATACGGGCACGTTCTCGATCTATCCGATGACGGACCGTGACGGGCGCATTTCGGCATGGCGCGGCCGCAGCGAGGTTGTACTCGAATCGCGCGACTTTGCCGTTGCGTCGCGACTTGCCGGGCAGTTGAATACGACGATGCAGGTGGGCAACGTCTCGTTTTCGCTTTCGCCCGAAGCGCAGCGCGCGGCGGCCGAGAAGCTGACGGGGCAGGCGATCGCGTCGTTCCGTTCGCAGGCCGAAGCATCGGCACGCGCGTTCGGCTATACGGGTTACACGATCCGTGAGGTCGATGTGGGCCGCAACGCGCCGCCGCCGCGGCCGATGTTCGCCATGCGCGCGATGGCGATGGAATCGGCGAAGGTTGCCGCGCCGGTGCCCGTCGAAGGCGGCACGTCGACCGTGACGGTCAACGTGTCGGGGTCGGTGCAGATGACGCGTTGATTCACGTAGGACGCGAGGCGAGGCGCACCGGGCGCCGCCTCGGCGCTCAGTGCGACACCGCGCTCACACGTGCCCCGTGGGCGCGCCGATACGACCACACCAGCATCGCGATACCCGCGAGGATCATCGGCAGCGACAGCCACTGCCCCATCGAGAAACCGAGCGCGAGCAGACCGAGGAAATCGTCGGGTTCGCGCGCGAACTCAACGGTAAAGCGCGCGAGGCCATAGCCGATCAGGAACACCGCCGATGCGGCGCCGACGGGCCGGGGCTTGCGCGTGAAGAACCACATGATGAAGAACAAGGCCACACCTTCGAGGGCGATCTCGTAGAGCTCCGACGGGTGACGCGGCAGCATGTGGTACTGCGCAAAGACTTCGCCGAGATGCCACTTTGCCGCCAACTCGGGATGTGCGGTGAGCCACGCGGCATCGTCGCCCGAGGCCCCTGGGAACAGCATGGCCCACGGCGCCTGGGGATCGGTCACCCGCCCCCACAGCTCCCCATTGATGAAGTTGCCGAAGCGCCCGGCAGCAAGCCCTGTCGGCACCATGGGCGCGACAAAGTCGGTCACCTGCAGCCACGTGCGTTTGCGTTGCCACGCAAAGATGATCATCGCGATCGTGACGCCGAGAAAGCCGCCGTGAAACGACATTCCGCCCTGCCAGACCTTGAATACGTCGAGCGGATTCGCGAAGTAGTAGCCGGCCTTGTAGAAGAGCACATAGCCGAGACGACCGCCGACGATCGTGCCGAGCACGCCGTAGAACAGGATGTCGTCGATATCGCGCGTGGTCCAGCCCTGCGCCGCGACGTGCGGCATACGCAGGCGCACGCGCGCGACGAAAATCGCCATCGCAAACGCGAGCAGATACATGAGACCGTACCACCGCACCGAGAGCGGCCCCAGGTGCAGCGCGACAGGATCGAAGTTGGGATGGATCAGCATCGTGAGAACTATGAGCGAGGGTTATTCTGTTCGAGCGTCGGCGTGTAGCGGACCGATCGACCCGATGTAGCGGCTTGCAACCAGCCGCACTGCAGCAGCCCGCTATGATGTCACAAATGCCGCCCGGTCCGTCCCATTGATCGGCAGCGGCCGCACGCGCTTTGCCGTAGCGCGGCGCGACCGCGTGCTGCGTCCCTGTCGTTCAGTCTTGGGTATGGCGCGCCGTATGCCGGGCCAGTTCTTCGCGCACGGCATCGCGCACCCAGTTCCCGAGCTCGGCCTCCAGGGCGAGCGCCACTTCGAGCGTCAACTGACGCGTGAGCCAGCCCATGTGCTCGGAGACCGCCTCGCGGCAACGCGCCTCGATGAGCCCTCGCCCCGTTTCGCGCAGGTAGCTGCCAAAGCGCGTGCGCAGCTTCTGCGCGATCTGGTCCGCCTCGCGTTCCGTCAGCACGTCGAACGAAGCCGCGTTGGGTGCCGACGGCGGGACGTCCCGTTCGTGCGCCGCGTGCTGAGCAGGCTCGGCATCGTGCCCGAGCGGCAGCGGTGCCGGCGGCTCGGGAATCGAGAGCACTGGGTCCGCTTCGCATGCGGTCGCCAGGGCTTCAGGGGCGGCCGTTTCTTCTTCACGCGCAGCCAGGGCGAGGCGCGCCTTCTCTGCGGCGCGCGCCTCTGCCGCCAGCCGGGCCTCCTGGACGGCCCGCACCGCTTCCGCGGCACGCGCCTCCTCGGCAAGCCGAGCGGCTTCCGCGGCCTTGGCCTCATCTTCAGCCCGCGCGGCCTCGGCGAGGCGCTGCGCCTCGGCGTGCGCCGCCTCCTCGGCCCGCGCCTGCGCCGCCTGGCGAG
>CBJMQH010000054.1:0-15461 GCA_966431825.1 uncultured Trinickia sp. | reverse complement strand
CACCCGGCGGATGAACAATGACGGCGTGACAGATCGCGTCGCCTTCCGGGTAGATGGGCCGCTGCACGCGCAGCTGCCCCTCGTGGCGCCGGTGCGAGAGCGTGGTGCGCCCACCTTGCTTCGTAAAGCCGAGCGCGAGGCGGGCGCGCCAGATATCGCCTTCGCCCGAGCGGTCCGTGCCCGGCGCGGCGAGCGCTGCGTGAGGTTCGTGGTGAGACATAAGAAACATTGCTGCGCGAAGGCGTCGCGATGATGCCGAGCATAGCACCGGGCCTTTTCGCCTTGCTTACCTTTATTGTCATGGGCTATGCCGTTGCGCTTCAGACGGCGATCAGCTCGCGCACACCGTGCGCGTCCATCTGCGCGCCGTCGCCGCCCGCCACGATTTCTCCGCGCCGCATGACCCAATAGTGATCGGCGATGGCGCGCGCGAAATCGTAGTACTGCTCAACGAGCAGGATCGTCATGCCCGATTCTTCGACGAGCGTTCGCAACGTGCGGCCGATCTCCTGAATGATAGAAGGCTGAATGCCTTCGGTCGGTTCGTCCAATATCAATAACTCGGGCTCGCTCATGAGCGCGCGGGCGATGGCGAGCTGTTGTTGCTGCCCGCCCGAGAGGTCGCCGCCGCGCCGCTTGCGCATCTCGGCAAGCATGGGAAACAACGCGTAGATGCGCTCGGGAATGCGCGAACTCGCTTTGCGCGTTGCCGCGCCCACGAGCAGGTTTTCCTCGACCGTGAGGCGCGGGAAGATGTCGCGGCCCTGCGGCACATAAGCCAGACCGCCTGCCACGCGAGCGTGCGGGGCAAGCGCGTCGAGCGTTTGCCCACGCCACGCGACGGTGCCGCTCTTGGCGCGCACGACGCCCATGAGGCAGCGCAGGAGCGTCGTCTTGCCCACGCCGTTGCGACCGAGCAGCACGGTCAGGCTGCCGGTCGGCACCTTCATCGTCACGTCGCGGAGGATATGGCTGCCTCCATAGAACTGGTTCAGACCGTCGATCGTCAGCATCGGCACGAATCCTGGTTGGCGCGTTGGAAAATACGGTGCTTGGGTTTCAGCGCCCGAGATACGACTCGATCACGGCCTCGTCGCGCTTTACTTCGTCGAGCGTGCCGTCTGCAAGGACGCTGCCTTCGGCCATGACCGTGACGCGGCCGGTGCTGCCGGCGAGCGCAGCGACGAACTCCATGTCGTGCTCGACGACAAGCATCGAGCAGCTTCCGCGCAAGCGCTCGAGCAGCGTGGCAAGCGCCATCGTTTCGTCGTCGGTCATGCCCGCCGCGGGTTCGTCCAGCAGCAGCAACGCGGGCTGCTGCATCAACAGCATGCCGATTTCGAGGCGCTGCTTCTGACCGTGCGACAGCTCGCCGGCCGCGCGCCGGGCATGCTCGGTGAGACCGATTGTTTCGAGCGTCTCTTCGATGCGCGCCTGCGCGTTGCGATCGAGCGTGGCCCGTAGCGTTGCCCACCAGCCCTTATCGGTTTTCATCGCCAGTTCGAGGTTTTCCCAGACGGGGTGTTGCTCGAACACGGTCGGCTTCTGAAATTTGCGGCCGACGCCAGCGCGCGCAATCGTGGGCTCGTCCATCCGCGTGAGGTCGAGCGTCTGACCCAGGAAGACCTGACCGGCATCGGGGCGCGTCTTGCCCGTCACGACATCCATCATCGTCGTCTTGCCGGCGCCGTTCGGCCCGATCACGCAGCGCAATTCGCCGACGTCGAGCGTCAGCGACAAGCGATTCAGCGCACGAAAGCCGTCGAAACTGACGCTGACGTCGTCGAGATAAAGCATCGTGCCGTGCGACGTATCGATTTCGTCGTGCATGACCGGGTGCGCCATTGCCGCCGTCCCGCTCAACGCGCGGCCGGCATCGGTCATCGAATCGTTCGTATTGCTCATCGTTGCCGCGCCTTCGCGTAGAGGGTGTCGAGCGCACCGACGATGCCGCGGGGCAAGAGGAGCGGTACGACGACGAACAGGGCGCCGAGGAAGAACAGCCAATACTCGGCGAAGTAGGCGGTAAAGAAGCTTTTCGCGCCGTTCACGGCGAATGCGCCGACGATCGGTCCGATCAGCGTGCCGCGGCCGCCGACGGCAACCCAGATTGCCATCTCGATCGAGTTGCCGGGCGACATCTCGTTCGGATTGACGATGCCGACCTGCGGTACATAGAGCGCGCCGGCCACGGCGCAGAGCACAGCCGAGAGCGTCCAGACGAAGAGCTTGTAGGCAAGCGGGCTGTAGCCGAGAAACATGAGCCGCATTTCGCCGTCGCGCATCGCGGTCACCACGCGGCCGAGTTTCGAGGCGACGAGCGCACGCGCGCCGACGAAGGCGAGCACGAGGACGGCGAACGTGAGCACGAACAATGCGGTGCGCGTGCCCGGGTGGGTAATCGGAAACCCGGCGATGCGCTTGAAGTCGGTGAAGCCGTTGTTGCCGCCGAAGCCTGTTTCGTTGCGATAAAAGAGCAGCATGGCGGCGTAGGTGAGCGCCTGCGTGATGATCGACAGGTACACGCCCTGCACGCGCGAGCGAAAGGCAAAGAAGCCGAAGGTCCAGGCGAGCGCGGCGGGCACGAGCACGACCATCAGCAGTGCGTACCAAAGATGTTCGGTGCCCTGCCAGAACCAGGGCAGGGCGTGCCAGTTCAAGAACACCATGAAGTCGGGCAGATCGCTGCCGTAGACGCCGTCATGGCCGATCGCGCGCATGAGGTACATCCCGATCGCATAACCGCCGAGCGCAAAAAAGAGCCCGTGACCGAGGCTCAGGATGCCGCAGTAGCCCCAGACGAGATCGAGCGCGAGCGCGGCAATCGCGTAGCACATGAACTTGCCGCCGAGCGTCAGCGCGTAGGCGGACAGGTGGAACGCGCTCGTCTCGGGCACGACGAGCGCTGCAACGGGCACGCCGAAGCCGACCACAAGGAGCAGCGCAATCAATGCGAACCATGCAGGGCGCGGCAGCAGCGCGCGTCGCGGCGGCAGACCGAGCGCGAAGGGCGCTGGCGCGTCGGAGCGCTCGCCCCGTACTGGCGCCGTGGCCTGAGCATGCTGGGAAGCCGAAGGATAGATCGAAGTCATCGTGTGCCTGTTGTGCTGGATCGTGCCGTGCGTCATGCACTACGTCCCTTGAGTGCGAAGAGTCCCTGCGGGCGTTTCTGGATGAAGAGGACGATCAGAACGAGCACGGCGATCTTCGCGAGGACGGCCCCCGAGAACGGTTCGATTGCCTTGGCGAGGATGCCGAGCCCGAAGCTGCCCAGCACCGTGCCCGCCAACTGCCCGACGCCGCCGAGCACGACGGCCATGAACGAGTCGACGATGTAGCTCTGCCCCAAATCGGGGCCGACGTTGCCGATTTGCGACAGCGCGCAGCCGCCGAGACCGGCGATGCCGGCGCCGAATGCAAAGGCATAGGTGTCCACCTGCGCCGTCTTCACGCCGACGCAGGCCGCCATCGTGCGGTTTTGCGTCACGGCGCGCACGAACAGGCCGAGCCGCGTGCGCGTGAGCACGGCCCAGGCAACGGCGACGACGGCAAGCGAGAACGCGAGGATCACGAGCCGGTTGTACGGCAGGATCAGATTGGGCATGACGGCGATGCCGCCTGTCATCCAAGACGGATTCGTGACTTGCACGTTCTGCGCGCCGAACAGCGTGCGCGTCGTCTGCATCAGAATGAGGCTCACACCGAACGTCGTCAGCAGCGTTTCGAGCGGACGCCCGTAGAGGTGTCTCAGCACGAGCCTCTCGAGCACGACGCCCACTGCGGCGGCGGCCGCGAAAGAGACGGGCACGGCGGCGAGCGGATACCAGGCGAATGCGCCGGGCAGGTAATGGGCGAAGATGTTCTGCACGGCGTAGGCTGCGTAGGCGCCGATCATGAGGAATTCGCCGTGTGCCATGTTGATGACGCCGATCACGCCGTAGGTGATTGCCAGACCGAGTGCAGCAAGCAGCAGCACACTGCCGAGCGATGCGCCGGCGAACAGCGTCCCGACGATGCGGCTGTTGCGGGCGATCGCATCGAGGGCATCGAGGCCCTGCTGTGCCGCCGCGCGCACGCGTGCATCGGGCTCGATGAATGTCCCGTCCTTGCGCTGCGCAACGAGCGGACGCAGCAATTCGTAGTAGTCCGGATCGTGTCGAGCGGCGATGAGCTCGGTCGCGTCGAGGCGCTTGGCTGCATCGGCGTCGGTCAGTGCCGTCATTGCCCATAGCGTGTCGAGCCGTCGCTTGATCGCGGGATCGCTTTCCTTCGCGCGTGCCGCGTCGATGAACGGCTTCATCGTCGGGTCGGGATGGGCGAGCAGGGCTTGAACCGCCTCGCGGCGCACGGTCAGGTCGGGCGACGCGAGACGTAGCCCTGCGAGGGCCGCGCCGACCTTCGCGCGAAGCAGGTTGTTCAGCGTGATCGGCTGGGCGTCGCCGAGCGGAACCGTCTTGCCGGTCGCGGCATTGCGTGCGTGCTCGGCATCGTCGTCGCTGCCGATCAGTACATCGCCGGCCGAGTTGGCGAGCGCATGATCGTTGGCGAGCGCGTCGATGAGCGCGAGCGCGGCCGCATCGTGCGTGGCGACGAGCTTGTCGATGGCGGCAGCTTTCGCGTCGAAGTCGTCGCCCGCGAGCGGCGCGAGCTCGGGGGCGGTCAGCGCATACGCGTTCGCACCGGCCAGCGCGGCGGCGAGGACAAGCGGCAGGACAACGAAGCAATGGCGAAGTCGGGCGATCATGGTCGAGTCCCGCGCGTTCGAGCTGCGCAGTTGAACGTGTTCAGGCCCGCGGACGGCGCATACCGTCGCGGGCACAGGTAAGGCAAAAGCAAAAGCGAAGGCACGTGATTCACGCCCGATCGGTTCGGTCGCCGGAGCGACAGGCCGACGGGCGCGCGCGTGCCTTAGGCGGCAGCGCGACGGCGCAGGAACTCGGAAATGCTGCTCACCACATCGGGCTTGCCCTCGTTGCCTGCGATGAACGGGCTCCACGGTTGCGCGCGGATGGCCGTCTTCGTTTTCCAGACAACGTTGAACTGGCCGTCGGCTCGGATCTCGCCGATCATGACCGGCTTGTGCAGATGGTGGTTGCCGTCCATCGTCAGCGTGAAGCCCGACGGGCCGGCGACGCTCTGGCCGACCATCGCCGCGCGCACCTTGTCGACATCGGTACTCTTTGCTTTCTCGACGGCCTGCTTCCACATGTGGATGCCGACATAGGTCGCCTCCATCGGGTCGTTCGTCACGCGCTTCGTACCGCCGGGCAGGTTCTGCGATTTGACCCACTCGGCCCATTGGGCCTTGAACTTGGCGTTTGCCGGGCCCTTGACCGACATGAAGTAGTTCCACGCGGCGAGGTGGCCGACGAGCGGTTTCGTATCGATGCCGCGCAGCTCTTCCTCGCCAACCGAAAAGGCGACGACGGGCACGTCGGTGGCCTTGAGCCCCTGGTTGCCGAGTTCCTTGTAGAACGGCACGTTCGAATCGCCGTTGATGGTCGAGATGACCGTCGTTTTACCGCCTTGGGAAAACGCTTTGATATTGGCGACGATGGTTTGGTAATCGCTATGACCAAACGGCGTGTAGACCTCCTGAATATCGGCGTCTTTCACGCCCTTCGAATGGAGGAACGCGCGCAGTATCTTGTTCGTCGTGCGCGGGTAGACGTAGTCGGTGCCGAGCAGGAAGAAGCGCTTCGCAGCGCCGCCTTCGGCACTCATCAGGTATTCGACGGCGGGAATGGCCTGTTGATTCGGCGCTGCACCGGTATAGAACACGTTGCGCGACATTTCCTCGCCTTCGTATTGCACCGGGTAATAGAGCAGGCCGTTCAGTTCTTCGAAGACGGGCAGCACCGATTTGCGCGACACCGAAGTCCAGCAGCCGAACACGCAGGCCACCTTGTCTTGCGTCAGGAGCTGGCGGGCTTTTTCGGCGAACAGCGGCCAGTTCGACGCGGGATCGACGACAACGGGCTCGATTTTGCGGCCCATCACGCCGCCGCTCTTGTTGATTTCGGCGATCGTCATGAGCGCCGTGTCCTTGAGCGACGTCTCCGAAATGGCCATTGTGCCGGACAGCGAATGGAGGATGCCGACCTTGATCGGACCGCTCGATTCGGCGCGCGCGAATGGGCTCTGCCCAGTGAGCGCGAGCGCACCGCTGAGAGACCCGAGCTTGAGCAGGCTGCGACGTTTCATGTGCTTCCCCTTGCCGATGGCTGAACTGCGTGTGGTTAGGATCGGCCGCACCCGTCGTGCGGCGGGCCGGTAGCTTGCAAGCCGTATGCCAACGCAGTACCCGCAAGGGGCGATCAGTCGTCTCGGTGTGGCGATGCCCGCGCGTGGGTCGTGCGCGTCACGGCACTGGTGCATGCAGCGCGCTGGTGCGCCGCTTTCCGGTGCGTCACCCGCTCGCTTCGCTTCTGCGACCAGACATTAGAACCGAATTCTCTGCTTCGATTAAGCGTTTCTTGCTCAAGAAATGAAACGGACCGTCGTTAACCGCGTGGCAGGGTAGGGGTTTCCAAACGGGGCCGCCAATAAGATCAAATAACGTATTTGAAATACTCTGTAATTGGTTTGGAAGATTAATAGAACAAATCCGTAACTTGAAGAGAGCACGATGAGCCACAATACGAAACTGAGAAGACGTATCAAGACGGGGGCTGTACTGGGTGGTGCTGCACTGGTGCTATCGCTGATCGCCGGTTGCGGCGGCGGTGGCGGCGGTTCCGCATCGACGAGTTCGACTGCTCAGGCCGCTACCATGACGGGTACCGTGGCGGTCGGCAGCGCAGTGGCTAATGCCACGGTGACGGTGTTCGGCGCGAACGGCGCGAGCGCAACGGTCACCGCCGATGGCTCGGGCGGGTACTCGGTATCGCTCGCCGGGCTCACGGCACCTTACGTCGTCGTGGCAACCGATCCGTCGGGCGTCAACTCGACACTCGTTTCGGTCCTTGCGAGCGTTCCCTCGGGCAGCACGCGCGTCGTGACCAATGTGACGACGCTGACCTCGGCCGTCGCGGCGTTGATGACCGCCAGCGGCAACCCGCTCGATCTCGCGACGGGCGGGAACTTCTCGGCGAACGTCACGGCGGATGCGATCAACTCGGCGGTGTCGAAGCTTAACGCCGCGCTGTCGACGATCCTCGCCGCGAACGGCGTGGACGCCGCGAACTTCGATCCGATCGGCACGCCGTTCTCGCCGAACCAGAGCGGCATCGACGCCGTGATCGACGATATCGAACTCGTTTCGAACTCCGGCGGTGGTGTACAGCTGATGTCGGTGGGCGACACGTCGACGGGTATTCCGCTGAATCGCGGCGCATCGATCGGCGGGCCGTTGAGTTCGCCTCCGGCGCACGGTGGTTATCTTGGCTCGCTCATGACCGAACTGGGTCAATGCCTGGCGGGCACGACCTCGGCGTGCAGTCAGGCGATCGACGCGAGTTACCTGGAGAACGGCTTTTCGAGTTTCGCCTCGGCTCATTCGTCGCTGGCGGCCTCGGGGGTGAAGCTTGGCGTGCCACAGACGCTCGAATTCTTCACGAGCGGAAGCACTCAGAAGGCGCTGGTGCTGTTGCGCTATATCAGTGCGTCGGGCGTGCCCGGTTCTACCGTGACCGTCGTACAAAAGACCGGTAGCGGCTGGGATATCGTCGGCAACCAGCAGCCGTTCAACGTGATGATCCACTCGTTCCTCGCGCAGCGAACGTACCTCGACTCGGCGAACGCGCCGTTCAACCGGTTCGAATCGGGCATCGAAATCGAGGTGCCGGCCGGCGCCAACGGCACGCCCAACCCGGTTACGCTCGGCTCGGTCGGTGTGACGGGGCCCGGCATCAACGGTACGGCGTTCCTCGTGCCGCGCAACGGGAGCGGCAACTCGTTGTTCGCGTTGACGAGCACTACCGTGTCGACGCCGCCCACGTTGCCGACGACGACCAATTCGAACACGACGCTCTACCGTTGGTCGTGGCAAGCGGTGCCGGGGGTCTCAGGCACGTTCTCGCCGGCCAAGAGCAGTCGCGGCTTCTACACGCCGGCGTCGATCGACGTGGCGACGGTACCGAACTTCTCGACTTACACCGTGACGTTCTACGACACGAGCGGCAGCCCGATCGGCTCGCCGTTCCCGGTCATCAACGCGTCGCCTACCGTGCCGGCTGTGGCGGGCAACGGTGTGCCGTGGCAGAGCCTGACGTCGGACACGATCGCGAACGTGCTGACGCCGGGTGCTTCGCTCGCGGCTATCGAGCCGTCGCTGCCGCTGTCGTGGTCGAATCTCGTCGGCGGCTTGCCCGTCGCGCCCGTCGTTGCCAAGGCCGGCGTGCAGGGCGTGCCTGGCACCGGCGTTACGCCGTCGACGACCGTCGAAGGCTTCTCGATCATGCCGACGAGTTTTGCCGCGAGCGGCCAGTACGCGACGAGCGTGGTGGCAGGCGTCGATCAGAACGGCAACCAGCAATGTGAGTCGAGCTGCTCGTTCCCGGCGCTTCAAACCGGCGGCTCGCGCGTCGTTCAGTTGATCTGGAATATGTCGGGGGTGGGGTTCTTCAACATTTGGAAGTACACCGACTGACGCGCGACGTGCCGCGTCGCGCTGGCCGTGCGACGCGGCACGGTTCATTTGGCGCATAAAAAAACGCCGGCTTCGGAAGAGGCCGGCGTTTTGCTTTGGTCAGCAGCGAACGCTGCGCAACTTCAATAAGTCGGCACGCTCGAATCGACCTGGCGCGACCAGGCATCGATCCCGCCTTGCAGATTGAAGATATTCGTGAAGCCGCGCGATTCGAGGAACATGCCGACATTGGCACTGCGCGCGCCGTGGTGGCACATGCAGACGATCGGCGCCTCGTCGTCGAGTTCGTTGCTGCGCGCGGGAATCTCGCGCATCGGGATCGACACGGCGCCGTTCAGGCTGGCCGTCGCCACTTCCCAGGGCTCGCGCACATCTAGCACCACCGGTGCTGCGCGCGAAGTATCGGCAAGCCATTCGGCCAGTTGCGAGGGCGTGAGGTTTTGCATTTGCGTGTCCCGCCTCGAACTCAGAACTTGAACCGCGGCGGTTGGACCGCGTTCGCGAGGGGCTCGATGTAGGTTTCGAAGATGTCCGCTACGCGGAACTGCTTCTCGTCCACGCGCGTAATGATCTGCGCTTTCATGACCGGTGCCGTGCCCACGAAGGCAGCAAGGCGGCCGCCGATCTTCAGCTGTTCGAGCATCTCCTGCGGCAGCACGGGCAGGCCGCCCGAGACGCAGATGATGTCGTACGGTGCTGCGCCGGCCCAGCCGCGCGCGCCGTCGCCGAGCTCGGCTTGCGCGTTGACGACGCCGTTCGCTTCGAGGTTGCCGCGCGCGAGTTCGACGAGCTCGGGCTTGATGTCGACGGTCAGCACGTGGCGGGCACGGTGCGCGAGCAGCGCAGCCATGTAGCCCGAGCCGGCGCCGATTTCGAGCACGCTCTCATGCTTCTTGACAGCAAGTTCCTGCATCACGCGTGCCTCGACGCGCGGTGCGAGCATGTGCTCGCCGGCGGGCAGCGGCACTTCGAGATCGGCGAATGCAATGTCGCGGTAGGCGGCGGGAACGAAGTTTTCGCGCTTGACGACCGACAGCAGATTCAGCACGTCCTGGTCCAGCACGTCCCAGGGGCGAATTTGTTGTTCGATCATGTTGAAGCGGGCTTGCTCGATGTTCATGGCTACGTGGACCGACTGGGACCTTTTTGACGGACGCTGAAACGAATGCGCAAACACAGTCGTCAGCGATGTGAGGAAAACTTCGGGATTGTACCAAACCGCGCCGCGCGGCCAAACCCGTACGGCGTGCGTCATCCCGGCAGCCGAATCCCCGATGCGAAGGTCCATCCTCCCGCCGATCAACCGGAGGGCGGGGCGGGAGGTCTGCGCGCCTAGCTCCGGCTGCGTTTGAGCTGCGCGTCGAAAGCGGCATCGAGCTTGCTCGCCTTTTTCGGCTTGGCGGGCGAAATGCTGTCGACGAACGCGACGAAGTCCTCGAGGGCGAGCGACTC
Organism: uncultured Trinickia sp.; assembly: GCA_966431825.1. GTDB lineage: Bacteria > Pseudomonadota > Gammaproteobacteria > Burkholderiales > Burkholderiaceae > Trinickia. The sequence continues at coordinate 5,419 of CBJMQH010000054.1, read as the reverse complement.
CCCGACCGGCGTCTCGCCCGCATCGGTCTTCTCGACGAGCTTGAAGCGCCCGCCGGGCAAGTTGACGGCCGCGTAGCGGGGGTTGCCGCTTCGGGCTCGGAGCCGTTCGACGGCGTAGATGGCTTTTGTACCGCGCATGATGACCTTCGTGTGTGCAACCGTTGTGCCGCGAGGAGGTCTACTTTAGCAAGTTGCGCGAGACGCGAGCGCGCCCGCGTGCCGAGCGCCGCACAGCCGAGCAGTCGGTACTGCTGACGAATGCAGGCACAATGTCGTTTTGGGCACGCCAAAATGCGCGTCCTGCACTGATGATTTCGAAGCCGAGTCGCGATTGCCGTGTCTGATCTGCCGAATGTGAGCGCCCACGCCTGCCGCCCGGATTGCGGGGCCTGCTGCATTGCGCCCTCGATCACGAGCCCGATCCCCGGGATGCCGAACGGCAAGCCGGCCGGCGTGCGCTGTGTCCAACTTTCGAGCGATAGCCGATGCCTGATCTTCGGGCATCCCGAGCGCCCCGCGTGCTGTGCGGGCTTGCAGCCGCAAGTGCAGATGTGCGGTGTGTCGCGCGAGGCGGCGCTCGTTTGGCTGACCGAACTCGAAGCCGCGACGCGGCCCGGCTAGATCCGCAACCCGAACAGCAGGAGATGAGGTATGTCGCAACCCGTTACGCCCCGTCGGCGTCGGTTCCTCTTCGCGGCTTGCGCCCTCGGGGCTTGCGCGGGCCTCTCGGCCCCGCTTGCCGCCTGCGCAAGCGCGACTTTCCCCTTCATTCCGGACCACTACACGTTTTCCCAGCAACAAGTCCAGGCGGCCGTTGCGCGCAAGTTTCCCTATCGGCGCACCGTCTCGCAACTGTTCGACGTCGTGCTGACGAACCCCGCGGTCGGCTTCGAGCCCGATGCCAATCGCCTGGCCGTGCGGCTCGATGCGCACGTGACGAGCCCGTTCCTCGGCGACCCCGTGGACGGCAAGTTCACCGTGGCGAGCCGGCTGGAGTATGACGCTGCGTCGCGGGCCATCGTCTTGCGCAATCCCACTGTGGAACATGTCGATGTGGCCGGCGACGCGCGCGCGTACCGCCAGCAGATCGAGGCTGCCGGCGCGATGGCCGCGGCGCAATGGCTCGAGGGCTACCCGCTCTACACGTTCAAGCCCGAGCAGCTCCAATTTGCCGGCGCCACGTTCGAACCCGGTACAATCACGATCCTTACAAACGGCATACGCGTGCAGATCGTCGAAAAGTGACGGCGCCGCGGCCGCGGGCGGGGGCCGTAATTCGTTTCAGGATGCATGCGAAGCCGCATGAGGCCTGCCGCCGGCCCGCCTCGCGTTTTTCGAGGATATGCGATGGACTGGATACTGATCGGCAAGGCGCTCGTGCTCGGCATCGTGGAGGGCGTGACGGAATTTCTTCCGATATCGAGCACCGGCCACCTGATTCTGGCGGGCAGTCTGCTCGACTTTCAGATCGAAGGGGCCAAGACGTTTCATATCGTGATCCAGTTCGGCGCCATCCTGGCCGTGTGCTGGGAGTACCGGCGCCGCATCGGTGCGGTCACGACGGGCTTGGTGGGCGACCGCGCGTCGCAGCGCTTCGCGCTGAACGTAGTGGTGGCGACGATTCCGGCTGTGCTGCTCGGCTTCATGCTCGAAGCCGCGATCAAGCGCGTGCTGTACGCGCCCGTGCCCGTCGCGTTTGCGCTCGTTGCCGGCGGCTTCGTCATCCTCTGGGCCGACGCGCGCCAGCGCGCACGCGGTGAAACGGCCGCGCGCGTCCGGTCGGTCGACCAGTTGACGCCGCTCGATGCGCTCAAGGTCGGACTCGCGCAGTGCGTGGCGTTGATTCCGGGCGTGTCGCGCTCGGGCGCGACGATCGTCGGCGCCTTGTTCGTCGGCGTGGATCGGCGCGTGGCCACCGAGTTTTCTTTCTTCCTCGCGATCCCGATCATCTGCGGCGCGACGGCCTACGAACTCATGAAGGCCGGCGGCCTTTCAACGCTCGATCTGGCCGGCCTCTTCACGGTCGGCACGCTGGCAGCCTTCGTGAGCGCGTTCGTCTGCGTGCGTTGGCTGCTGCGTTACATCGCCACGCATGATTTCAGCGTGTTCGCCTGGTACCGGATTGCGTTCGGGATGATCGTGCTGATTCTCGGCTACGGCGCAGATCTCGGCTGGGGCGCTTGAGTTAGCCGCCGCGGCGCTTGAAGACGAGATCCCAGACGCCGTGACCAAGCCGCAGGCCACGCTTCTCGAACTTGGTGACCGGGCGGTAGTCGGGGCGAGGCGCATAGCCGTGCGCCGTATTTTCGAGCGCGTGCTCGGCGCCGAGCACGTCGAGCATTTGCTCCGCGTAGTTCTGCCAATCGGTCGCGCAATGCAGATAGCCGCCCGGCTTGAGCCGCGAGACGAGCAGCGCGACGAACTTCGGCTGGATCAACCGGCGCTTGTGGTGGCGCGCCTTGTGCCACGGATCGGGGAAGAAGATGTGCACGCCGTCGAGCGAGGCCGGTGCGATCATCTGTTCGAGCACTTCCACCGCATCGTGCTGGACGATGCGGATGTTCGAGAGCGCGCGTTCGCCGATCAGCTTCAGCAGCGCACCGACACCGGGCTCGTGCACTTCGACGCCGATAAAATCGTCACCCGGTCGATGCGCCGCGATCTCGGCCGTCGCGCCACCCATCCCGAAGCCGATTTCGAGCACACGCGGTGCCTGGCGACCGAACGCGGCTTCCCAATCGGTCGGCGCGGCCGTGTAGGGCACGACGAAGCGCGGCCCCAGGTCGTCGAGCGCGCGGCGTTGCCCCGTCGAGACACGGCCCGCACGCGTGACAAAGCTGCGAATGCGCCGCAAGTGGGGCGCCCCATCGGCCGTCGCGTCTTGGTGTGCGGCTTCCTCGGTTGCGTCGTGGGCCGCCTCGCCCGGTGCATCGGGCAGATTGGAAAGGGCGTCGTCGGGCGTCTGGCCCGCATCGTTGGGATCGTGGATCATGGTGGTCGGACTGTCGGAATCAGGCGTGGGCGAGCGCGGGCGCCCGGCACGCGTGGGCGAGATTGTAGACGAGAGCGCGCCCCCCGCGGCAATCCCGTCAGTCGGACACGATGACGTGGATGTTCGACGGGAAAATCATGTCGAACTCGCGGGTCCTGCCGATCCGCACGTCCAGCAGCAGCCGCTCGACATCCTTGATCAGATCGGTATGCCGCTGTGTCTCGTGAGACGGCTTGTCGCTCAGCTCGCGAACGAGCCTGGAGCGCGTATCGACGAGCAGCGCGACAGCACTGGTGCGGGACATGAAATACCGGTCGTTCGCCATTTCTATGCAAGGAAGAGGGGCGGGAGGACAAGCGGGTGCACCTGCCTCGACACAACGAGCGTATCGACAGCGCGGCGCGGCGGAAATTCCGCAACGCGTACGTCTGCTACGAAACGGATGTCGACGATGATGCGTCGCGCGCGAGGCGAGACCTTGATCCCAATCATATCGGCTTCGCGCGATTCGCGTTTGCAGGCGCACCGCGAAGATGCCCGGATCGGCAGGGGGAGGGGTGCGCCACCCGCCGCGGCAGGCGCGGCGGGTGGCGGGAGCAGAGGTGACCCGAAAGACGAACGCGCTCGCGTTCAGTCCGCGAGCGACAAGTACGGCGAGTTGAGCGGTACGGGGGGGAACGTCGTTGCGGCGCCGTCCTTCGTGAAGCTGTAGCGCACGTAGACCGAGGCGGCCCACTCGCGGTATTGGTAAGCATTGCCGAGCGAAGCCGACGCGCCGAGCGAGAGCTGCGGTGCGAAGCGGTATTCGGCCGCTGCCTTGATTCCGTAAGCGAAGCCCGTTTTGCTGATGCCCGGATACTTGAGGTTCGCGTCCGGGGCATTCTTGTCGTTCGCATTCATGAGCCCCGACGCCGCGTCGTTGAGCGGGAAGTAGTCGTTCCCGCTCGTCCGGAAATGCTGGATGCCGATCGACCCTTTCACGTCGTACGAAAACGCGCCGCTGCGACCCATCCACTCGACCGGCAGGTTCAGGATCACATACTGCTGCGGGCTGAAGTAGCCGCCCTGGCCGTAAGTGAAGTACGAGACATCCTTTGCATAACGCATGAGGGTCGTATTCGCCCCGACCGTGAGCGTCTGGTCGCCGTCCTGGTACAGGCGCGTGTAGAAGCCGCCGCCGGTCTTCACGGCGTTGTTGCTCTCGACGTTCTTGCCCTGGTAGTACTGGAGCGCGGCGTTGACGTAGGCGCCGTTCGTCCCGTCGTCCCACGTCATGGCGGCGCGTGCGCCATTGGAGGTGACGCCGCCCCACTCGAGCGTCTTGCCGGTGGTCTTGTCGGCATAACGCACGCCCGCATACGACAGCATGCTGTCCGTCACAGCTCGCCGGGCAACGGCCAGCGAATAGGTCACCTTGTCGCCGATGGCGCCTTTGTACTGCATCCCGCCGACGACGTTCTTTTCGGGAAAGCCGAGCGGCGTGACGCCGACATCGATGTCGAACGCGCGCGTCTCGTACCCGACCGACAGACCGACGCCGCTCGCGTTTTGCGCACCGTACTCGGAAGGGCTTGCGGCGGCGCCCGAGCCGAAGCGTGCGAGCGTCGTCGGTTGCGCCGACGCCGTGCCGGCGTCGAGCGTGACGGCCGTCGCCGTCACGACGACATGACCGTTGCCCGCCTTGATCCGCCCTTGTACCGGCGCTTCGATATCGGTCAACGTCGACAGGCCGTCTTCGCCCTCGCGGTTGCGAAACACGATGCCGGCCGACACCGTGCTCGCCTGCTCGCGGTCGATCTGCGCCAGTTCGTCGGCCACGGTCGTTGCCGGCGCTGCGCCTGCGCGTGAGCGCGTGCGGACGCGATCGCCGGCGTCGCCATAGCCCGCATCGTCCTCGTAGGCCTGCGCATAGCCACCGGGCGGTTGCGGCACATAGCCCGCTTGTGCGCGGCTCGGTGCCTGCGGTACGTACGGTTGGTCCGCATAGGCCGCCTGGCCGTACGGTTGCCCGGGATATGGCCGAGCAGCGTAGGGCTGCGGTGCATAGGGCTCTCGAGCATAACGCTGCGGCGGATACGGTTGTGCACCGTAACCGTAAGGCTGCGCCTGGTACGCCTGTGATTCGTACGCCTGTGCCGGATAAGACTGCTGCCGGGACACCGCCGTTTGGCGCGCGCCGCGCTGCGCGCGCGTATCGCCGCGAGCGGCAGGGGGCAAGCTTGGGCTCCGCTGCGCAGTGCGCCGAGGCATGGGCGGCGCGCCGGCGTCGGCGGCAGCATCGCGCCCGGCCGGACGCACGGGCCACGGCGTCGCGCCGTACCCGTCATCGGCGCCCACCATCCCTGGTGTACCCGCTTCGCTTGTGCCGTAAGCACTTGGCCCGTAGCCGTCGCTGTTCGCGGGCATGGGGCGGCGCCGCACGGGCGC
>CBJMQH010000053.1:0-15582 GCA_966431825.1 uncultured Trinickia sp. | reverse complement strand
AAGCCCCCATTCGCGTGCGAGCTCGGCGCGCAGCACGCCGGCGGGCGCGCTGCCTTCGGCCAGGCGCGGCATCTGCGAGCGCTGCATGTCGCATGCGTCGAGCAGCGCGTCGGACCATTCGCGCCGCGCGACGTCGAGCCAGAGCGTGCCGGCCGCATCCGACGGGTCGGAGACTTTCTCGCCTGTCATGCGCAGCCGCAGGTAATCCTTCGGTAACAGCACACAGGCTGTGCGCTTGAACAGGTCAGGTTCGTGCCGGGCTACCCACAGGAGCTTCGGCGCCGTGAAGCCGGGCATGGCCAGATTGCCGGCCACCGCGTGCAGCTGCGGGGCGCGCTCGGTCAGCAGGGCGCACTCTTGCGCACTGCGCATGTCGTTCCAGAGAATCGCGGGGCGCAGCACGCGGTCGGCCGCATCGAGCAGCACCGCACCGTGCATTTGCCCGGAGAGGCCGATGCCGCGAATGTGCGCGAACGCGTCCGGATGCTGGGCGCGCAGCGCCGCGACGGCCGCACATGTACCGCGCCACCAGTCTTCGGGGTCTTGCTCGGCCCAGCGCGGATGCGGGCGCGAGACCGAGAACGGTGAGCCTGCGGTGCCGATCACGCGTGCGTCCGGCGCAAGCAGCAGTACTTTTACTTCGGACGTGCCAAGGTCGATGCCGAGATACATGTCGCGTCAGCCCTTCGTCGATTCGTTCGCGTTGCGTTTCGCGCGAGCGTTGCAGTGGCTCGTTGATTCCATGCGGCAGCCTTTGCCCGGCGGGCGAACCGCTACTGTAACCGCCTGACTCCTTCCTGCCAATGCGCTGCTCGCCCTATGTGGCGAGACCCTGTGCGCGCGTGGCGAGCCATGCGTCGATGCGGGCAAGCGCGCGCCGGATTGCCGCTTCGAGGTCGGCACGCGTGGCGAGACTTCCCCAGATCTGCGTCGACGCGCAGAAAGCCGCAAGCGGATCGGGTGCCGCAAAAAACGCACGCGCAACGGCTTCGTCCATCAAGCCGTCCTGGTAGGCGTAGGGCAGGCTGCCGCGATGCCAGCGCTCGAGGAAGCGGAAGAACAGCGCGGGAAGGACGGCCGTCGCACGCGGTTCGACGCCGCGCGCCAGGCACTCGGAAAGCGTCGGTGCGATGAATCCCGGGATCTTCGAAAAGCCGTCGGCGGCCACGCGCTGGTTCGTGTCGAGTACGTAAGGGTTGCTGAAGCGGTCGAGCACCACGTCGCGATAGCGCGCGAGATCGAGCGGGCTCGGCGTGAGGCACGGAATCACGTCTTCTGTCACGTAATCGTATGCGAGACGACGGATCTGCGCGTCGTTTGTGCCTTCGTGAATGTAGTCCAGACCCACGAGCGTGCCCGCCCAGGCGATGCAGCTGTGGCTTGCATTCAGGATGCGGATCTTCGCTTCTTCATAGGCGTGGACGGCGTCGACGAGTTCCGCGCCCACACGTTCCCATTGCGGCCGGCCGGCTACGAAGCGATCCTCGATCACCCATTGGATGAACGCTTCGCCCATGACGGGGCACGCGTCGTTGAACCCTGTTGCCGCGAGCACGCGCGCGCGCACGTCGTCGGTAGGGCGGGGGGTAATGCGGTCGACCATCGAATTCGGGCACGCCGTGTTGGCGTCGAACCAATCGCTGAGCGCCGGGTCCTCGCGCAAGGCGAGGAATGCCCGCATGCCGGCTGCGAAGCGCTCGCCGTTGCTGCGCAGGTTGTCGCAGCTTTGCAGCGTGACGGGGCCTGCGCCGCACGTGCGGCGTGCGTCGAGCATGGCCGCGAGCGCGCCGTAGATCGTCGTGCGCGCGCCGGCGATGTCGGCGGCGAGATCGGGGTTGGACGTATCGAGCCGATCGTGCTCATCGAGGTAGTAACCGCCTTCGGTGACCGTGAACGAAATGATCTTGCAAGCCGGATCGGCGCCCGCTTCGACCAGCGCGTCGAGCGAGGCGTTCCAGGGCACGACGCGGGTGATCGAGCGGATCGTCTCGTAGGCGCGTTCGCCTTGGGGCGTGACGGTTTCGAGCGTGTATGCGCCGTGTTGCGCGGCGAGCGCGTCGAGCACGGCGTTCATGTCGCCGCGGATGTTACCGACCGTCAGCGACCAATGTGCTTCGCCCGGTTGTTCAGTCTCGTTGAGCCGGTGCAGGTACCACGCCTGGTGTGCACGATGAAAGGATCCCGCCCCGATGTGGAGGATCACGTTTGCGTTCGCGCTGGCCGTGTTTGCCATCGTCTGTCTCTCCATGTTGGAAAAAGATCCGGATCGCGGCGCGGCCGAGGAACGTGAATCACGCCCGGCGGCCTCACGGTGAAACAGATCATTTGTTCTGTTGATGAGCTAATGATCTGTTTGTGTGCCGGGAAAGTCAAGGCGCACTGCGGCGAGAAAAAAGGGGGCGGTCGGGAGGGGAATGGGGGGAGGCACAAGATCGGAGTGATGGGCTCCCTCTCGCTGCACAAATTCGATATCGCGCTCAGGCGACCGACCAAGGGGCGTCGTGCGGTTTGGTGGCGGCGCCGCTTGGCCGGTCGGGTGCCCGGTGCGCACTGTCGCAGCAGCACCGGCCGAACGCGCCGGTTTACCGCCGCGGCAGCAGGCTCGCGCCGTAGATCAGCGCCGAAAGCGCGGTGATCCAGAAGCTGGTCGGCCAATCCGAATAGAACGCCAGCGTCACGCCGAGCCACGCTTGCAGCAGCGCAAAAAGCGCGGCGAGTGCCACGCCCGTACCGAGCCGCGTCGTGAGATTCTGCGCGGCGGCCGCGGGCCCCACCATCAGCGTGAAGACGAGCAGCACGCCGACGATCTGCGTGCAGGCGGCGACCGTCAAGGCTGCGATTGCGAGGAACAGCATCGAGACGAGTCGCAGTGAAACGCCCTTGGCCTCCGCCAATTCGGGCTGCACTGTCGCGAAAATGAGCGGCCGCAGAATCGCCGCCAGTGCGGCGAGGCTCGCGACGCCGATTGCGGCAAGCAGCACGAGCGTCGGCCGCGTGACCCCGAGCACGTTCCCGAACAGGAGCGCCGTGACCTGCGTCGCGTAGGCCGTAAAGAAGTGCAGAAACAAGAGCCCGCAGCCGAGCGATAGTGACAGCACGACGCCGATGGCTACGTCCCGGCCTGCCAGCCGCTCGCCGAGCGCCCCCATCGACAGGCCGGCCGCGAGCGTGAACCCGATCATCCCCCAGAGCGGCGAAATGCCGATCAGCACGGCGCCCGTCGCGCCTGTGAAGCCCACGTGCGAGAGCGCGTGGCCCGCGAACGTCTGCCCCCGCATCACGAGGAAGTAGCCGACGATGCCGGCCAGCACGGCGACGATACCCGAGGCCGCGAACGCGTTCACCATGAAGTCGTATTCAAACATCGTGCTCGTGTCCGTGCGGGTGTTCGTGTGAATGGCCGGGGGGCGTTCCGTGCGAATGCCCGTGCCCATGATCGTGGCTATGCGCGCCGCCGTTGTCCTCGTGCTCGTGATCGTGCTTTTCGATTTCGACGTCGCCGGACATGACGAAGATGCGGCCGTTGACACGCATCACGTCGATCGGCGAGCCGTACAAGCGCGACAGCACGGGCCGCGTAATGACCTCGTCCACGGTGCCGAGTGCGGCCGAACCGTTGCCGAGATAAAGCACGCGGTCGAGCGCGGAAAGGAGCGGGTTCAGCTCGTGCGCCGAAAACAGTACGGTAATGCCGAGCTCGCGTTGCACGCGGCGCACGAGTTCGACGACCCCGCGCTGGTGGTGCGGATCGAGGCTGATCAGCGGTTCGTCGAGCAGCAGCAGGCGCGGCGTACCGAGGAGGCACTGCGCGAGCAGCAGGCGCTGGCGCTCGCCGCCCGAGAGCTCGGAGAGCGGCCGTGTGCTGAGCGCCGTGGCCCCGACGAGGTCGAGCACGCGGTCCACATCGGCCCGAGTGGCCGCATTCGCGGCGGGCAGCCCCCAGCGGTGTCCGTCCGCGGCCATCGCGACAAAATCGCGGCCGCGCAGACGTCGCCCCGCCAAGGCGCTTCGGATCTGCGGCATATACCCGATCGACGGGTTCCCGCGTGCGACGGGCTCGCCCGCAACCCGGATGGTGCCGCTCGCCGTGGGCACGAGGCCGAGTACCGCACGCATGAGGGTGGTCTTGCCGGCGCCGTTCGGGCCGAGTACGCCGATGAATTCGCCGTCGCCGACGGCGAAACTCGCCTCGCGCAGGATCGTGCGGCCGCCGAGCGTGAGCGTGACGCGATCCAGTTCGAGCGCCGGGCGCGTAGGTGAAGGCCGGGCTGCGTTCATTGTTTCTTGCCTTGCAGCGCCTGCGCGAGTGCGGCGAGCTGGCTTGTCATCCATTGCTGGAACGTTTTGCCTGCCGGTTGCGTTTCAGTCACGCTGACGACGGGCACGCCCGACTGCCTGGCGAGCGCGAGCATGCGCTTGGTCAATGCTTCGGTCGCCTGACTGTTATAAATCAGCACCTTCACGCGCCGTTGCTTCAGGTCGTCTTCGAATGCGGCGATGTCGGCGGCGCTCGGCTCCGTGTCGTTCATGACGGCCAGCTGGAGGCGGGCGTTGCGCGTGGTGAGGCCCAATGCCTCGGTCAGATAACCGGCGACGGGCTCCGTTGCCGTGACAGGTTGGCCGGCGAAGCCTTTGCGCAATTGTGCGACTTCGGCTTGGAACGGCTTCATCGTGTCGAGAAAACGGGCGAGGTTGGCCTCGTAGTCGGCCCTGTGGGCCGGGTCTTTTGCTTCGAGCGCCGTGGCGACCGCGCGCGCCACCGCCGGCATCGTGCCCGGGTCGTACCAAAGGTGCGGATTGTCGCCGCGCTTCCTGCCGACGAGGGTGCCGACGACGATCGTTGCTCGCCCCGTGTTTTGCGATGCGGCGAGCAGCTTGTCCATCCACGGGTCGTAATCGACGCCGTTGTAGACGACGAGATCGGCAGCCTGAAGCGCGCGAGCCGTTTTGGGACTGGCCTCGAAAAGGTGGGGATCCTGGTCCGGGTTGTTCAGGATGCTGCTGACGGCTACGTGCGCGCCGCCCAGCTGCGCGATCACGTCGCCGTAGAAGTTTTCCGCTGCAACCACGTTGAGCGGTTTGTCCGCTGCGTGGACGGCCCCTGCGAGTGCGAATGTCGAGCAGGCGGCCAACAAAGCGGCCATCCGTGCGAGCAGGCCGCGGTGTGCGGCCGGCCCGGTGCCTCGGGCAAACAAATTCATCGGTGCTCCTGGGTGACGAGTGGGGCGGGAAGCGCGTTGTGCCATTTCAGCGCCGACGAGCGGTGTCGGCAGGGGCCGCGGCGTCGCCCGATTGTGTCCGAGCGTCCTTGCACTCGCCACAGAGCCCGCTCAACTCGACGACCTGTTTATGGAACTCGAAGCCATGCGCGGGGGGCAGAGACGAAAGCCTCGAAGCGAGTTCTTCGCCGGGAATCTCGAGCGTTTCCCCGCAGCGTTCGCAGATCAGGAACTGGCTTTGGTGAGGCCGGCCGATTTCACAGCAGGCGACGAACGCGTTCTTCGATTCGATGCGATGCACGAAGCCGTGCTCGACGAGGAAGTCGAGCGCGCGGTAAATCGTGGTGGGCGGCACGCGGCCACGATGCGGCTCCAGTGCGGCGAGCAGGTCGTAGGCCCCGATCGGTTTGCCCGCGGTGACGACACATTCATAGACCTGCCGCCGCAGCGGCGTCAGCTGCAGCTGATGTTCGGCGGCGTAAGCGTCGGCCCGTGCGAGCTGCGCGGCGGGCGAAGAATGGGCGGTGGCTGACATGGGCGGCAGTCCCGGACGAGTTCGAGTGAGATGATATAGTGTATCACTCGAAAGCGAACAACGTACGATCGCCGTCCGGCGACAGGCCGCCGGTCTCGCGAGCGTCAGGTGGCGAAAGCGACGAAGGCGGCGACCAGCACCATCGCTGCCGCGAACACATAGCCTTGCGCCTTCAGGGCACGCTCGCTTTTGATCCGCTCGAATGCGAGCCGGCCGCCGTAGATCCAGGGGAAATGGCAGACGATGCAAAGCAGCGTGAAGACGACGGAGATCTGGGCAACCTGTTCATAGCGCCCGACATGGGGGCTCAGGAACTGCGAGAACATCACGAAGATCATCGAATGAATCTTCGGATTGAGGGATACGGATACGAAGCCGTCGATCGCCGCCAGCCGGCGCACGTTGCCCGTCGTCTCGAGCGTCGAAGTGCGCAGGAAGCCGTAGGCGAGATAGAGCGTATAGGCGATGCCGGCCCACTTGAGCGCGGCAGCGAGCGCCGGATGATCGAGCACGAGCCTGCTCAGTCCGAGCCCGTAGACGAAGCACCAAAGGAGGTTGGCCGCTTCGAAGCCGACCCAGAACGGCAGCGTGCCGCGTAGGCCGAAGCGTCCGCCCGCCATGGCGAAGATCGTATTGCCGGGTCCCGGGCTGATGATCATGGGGACCGCGAAGCCGACGATCAAGATCCACATTTGCGGCGCAATCATTGCGTTATCCCTTGTTCGATATCCATGAGCGCCTTATTAAACGGGGCGCCCGCTCGCGCGCAAAGCGAGTTATTCTCATTGGCTCGATAACTTTGGCTCATCGAAGATATGCGTCGTTTGCCGCCGCTTGGCGCGCTGAGGGCTTTCGAGGCTGCCGCGCGCCACTTGAGCTTCACCGAAGCCGCCGCGGAGCTCTGCGTGACGCAAGCGGCGGTGAGCCACCAGATTCGTCAACTCGAAGACTGGCTGGGGCTGCCGCTCTTCGTCCGGCGCGGGCATGCGCTGACGCTGACCGACAAGGGCCGGGCCTATGTCGGGGAATTGACGCGCGCGCTCGACCTGATGGCTTGCGCAACGCTGCGTGTACGCGAGCGGGCAGAGGGGCCGCTGCGGATTACGGTGCTGCCGTCGTTTGCTTCGCGCTGGCTCGTGCCGCGGCTCGCGCAGTTTTCGGCGCAGCACCCCGATATCGACGTGCGTCTGACGAGTTCGGCCGAACTGTGGGCCGGCAGCGACGATCGCTACGATGTGGCGATTCGCTCGGGGCTTGGGCGCTGGCCCGGGCTGAAAGCGGACTTGATTGCACGCGAGACGCTGAGCCCTGTGTGTGCCCCGTCGTTCGCCGTGGGTGAGCGACCGCTCGCTGCGCCGGGCGATCTGCGGCACGTGGCGTTGCTTCACGATGCGCCGAAAGCGGGGTGGCGGCACTGGTGCGAGTATGCGGGCGTGGAGGGCATCGATACGGCGGGCGGGCTCGCATTCGATGATGCATCGCACGCATTGCAGGCCGCGGCGCAGGGGCAGGGCGTGGCGCTCGCCCGAATGCTGCTCGCGGCCGACGATCTGGCCACGGGCCGGCTCGTTCAGCCGTTCGACATCGCGATGCCGAACGACTACAGCTATTGGCTCGCCTATCGGCGCGAGAAAGCCGCGCGTCCCGATGTTGCCGCGTTCCGCAGTTGGCTGCTTGCCCAAGCGCGCGAGGCGCGCGCGCAGCTGCGGGTGTGGGCGCGGGGACGTGCGCCATAGGGGCGGGCGCAGTGGCGCGCGGCGGGTGCGACGCGGCGCACCGCTGCCGCCCGTCCATTTGCTGCGCTTACAGCACCGTCCTCACATGCCACAGCTCGGGAAACAGCACGACATCGAGCATCTTGCGCAGGTAGGGCGCGCCGCTCGTGCCGCCCGTGCCCTGCTTGAAGCCGATGATCCGCTCGACCGTCGTGACGTGCCGGAAGCGCCATTGGCGGAACGCGTCTTCCAGATCGACGAGCTCCTCCGCCATTTCATAGAGCTCCCAATGCGCCGACGGATTGCGGTAGATCTCGAGCCACGCCGCCTCCACCGACGCATCGTGCACAGTCGGCTGCGTCCAGTCGCGCGCGAGGCGTTCCGGCGCAATCGCAAACCCGCGCCGCGCGAGCAGCTTCACGACCTCGTCATAGAACGAAGGCGCTTCGAGCGTCGCCTGCACTTCGCCGAGGATCTCGGGCCGATGCGCATGCGGCTTCAGCATTTGCGCGTTCTTGTTGCCGAGCACGAACTCGATCTGCCGATACTGATACGACTGGAAGCCTGACGACGCCCCGAGATAAGGCCGCATCGCCGTGTATTCCGACGGCGTCATCGTGGCGAGAACATTCCAGGCCTGCACGAGCTGCTCCATGATGCGCGAGACGCGCGCGAGCATCTTGAACGCAGGCGGCAGCGCGTCGCGCTGCACGCAGTCGAGCGCCGCGCGCAGCTCATAGAGCGCGAGCTTCATCCACAGCTCGCTCGTCTGATGCTGGATGATGAACAGCATCTCGTTGTGATCGGGCGAGCGCGGATGCTGGGCATTGAGGATCGCACCGAGCGACAGATAGTCGCCGTAGCTCATCGATTGCGAGAAGTCGAGCTGCGCATCGTGCCAGCCGCCCTCGGGCGGCGGCACATGCGCGGCGTGCGCGGCCGTCGGTGCGTGGCCGGCAGCGTCGCCGCCATGCCCGAACGGGCAGCCGCGCGGCGCTTGTGCATCGGATGCATCAGGGAAAGCGGGCACGTCGGGCAATTGCATATGATCGGTCATGATGAACTCCTGACTGCTTAGGTGACCGAATGGCGTGCGGCGAATTCGGGCGCGCGCCACGCGCTGGTGGCGAGCACGTCGCGTAGCGTTTCCACCGCATCCCAGACGTCGACGAAGCGCGTATAAAGCGGCGTGAAGCCGAAGCGCAGCACGTGCGGCTCGCGGTAGTCGCCGATCACGCCGCGCGCGATCAGCGCTTGCATGACCTCGTAGCCGTGCGGATGCGCGAAGCTCGCATGCGAGCCGCGCTGCGCATGCGCGCGCGGTGTGATGAGCGTGAGCGACTGGCCGGCGCAGCGCGTCTCGACCAGTTCGATGAAGCGGTCGGTGAGCGCAAGCGACTTGCGCCGAATCGCCTGCATGTCGGTCTCGAGAAATACATCGAGCCCCGCTTCGATCAGCGACATCGAGACGATCCCTTGCGTGCCGCAAAGGAAGCGGCCGATGCCGGCATCGGGTGCGTATTCGGGATTCATCGCGAACGGCGCGCGGTGCCCCCACCAGCCCGACAGCGGCTGCTCGAGTGCGTCCTGGTGCCGTTTCGCGACCCACGCGAACGCCGGCGAACCCGGGCCGCCGTTCAGATACTTGTACGTGCAGCCGACGGCGAAGTCGGCGCCTACGCCGTTCAGGTCCACGGGCACGGCGCCGGCGGAGTGCGCAAGGTCCCACAGCGCCAGTGCGCCCGCGCTGTGCGTGAGCGCAGTCAACGCGCCCATGTCGTGCATGTACCCCGTGCGGTAGTTGACCTGCGTCAGCATGACGACGGCGACATCGTCGCGAATCGCGTCGGGCAGGTCTGCCGGATCGTCGACGAGACGCAGTGTGTAGCCGCGATCGAGTTGATCGATGAGCCCCTGGGCGATATACAGATCGGTCGGAAAGTTCGAGCGTTCGGACACGATGACGCGCCGCCGCGCATCGGTCTTTTCCGCATGGCGCAGCGCCGCGGACAGCAGCTTGAACAGGTTGATCGAAATCGTGTCGGTGACGACGGTTTCGCCGTCGCCCGCGCCGATGAGGCGGGCGAGCTTGTCGCCCAGCCGGCGCGGCAGCGCGAACCATCCAGCCGTGTTCCAGCTGCGGATCAAGCCCTCGGCCCATTCGTGGGCGATCACGTCCTGTGCGCGCTTCGCGGCCGCCACCGGCGCCACGCCGAGCGAGTTGCCGTCGAGATAAATGACGTCGGCGGGCAGCGCAAAACGGCTGCGCAACGGGGCCAGGGGGTCGTCGCGGTCGAGCGCGAGCGCTTCGTCACGGGTTTTCATATCGATGAGTGCGGTGTAAGTGGGATGAAAGCGATGTGCCGATGCGGATGTCCGTCGGCGCTGAAATCAGAAGCGCTCAAGCCGTGCTCAGCCGTCCGAGATACGCCGCAGCACGGCCCGCACGGGGCTCGCGTCGAGCGTCGCGAATTTGAGCGGCAGGGCAATCAGCTCGTAATCGCCGGCCGGTACGGCATCAAGCACGAGCCCTTCGAGAATCGCCATGCCGTGCGCGCGCACGCGACCATGGGCCTCCATCGTCTTGGACGTTTCGGGATCGAGCGACGGCGTATCGATGCCGATCAGCATGACGCCGCGCTCGGCGAGCAGATCGATCGTGCGCGGCGCGACGGCACAAAACGCGCTGTCCCAGTGTGTGACGGGCGCGCGTGCATAGGTGCGCAGCAGGACGCGCGGCGGTAGCGCGTGGAGTGAAGCGGCGATGTGCTCCGGCGTGACGAGGGGCGCGGCGCCGATACAATCGATCACGCGGCAGCGGCCAAGATACGGCGCAAGCGGGACGGCGCCGATCGCAGCGCCCGCGGCGTCGTAGTGCAGCGGCGCATCGGCGTGCGCACCGGTGTGCGGCGAAAGCGTGAGGCGCGCCACGTTCACGGGCGATCCGGCTTCCATTTTCCAGACGCGCTCGATCCCGACGGCCGTATCGCCGGGCCAGACCGGCGTCGACGTGTCGATGCTCGGTGAGATGTCCCAGAGTGTCTCCATGTGTCCTTTTATCGTCGCAAGTCTATGCAACGATGATAGGCAACACGCCGAGCAAAGTGCTTGCGAATTTATCGCCCGAAATCGGCCGGACTAGAACATAATTCGAGACAAGCATCGAAAAGGGGGCAAAAATGACCGCGATCTCGCTCGACGCCACCGATTGCCGCATCCTGAGCGTCCTGCAGAACGAAGGCCGAATCAGCAATCTGGACCTTGCCGAACGCATCGCGCTGTCGCCGTCGGCGTGTCTGCGCCGGCTGCGGCTGCTCGAGGAGCAGGGCGTCATCGAGCGCTACCGGGCCTGCTTGAACCGGGAAGCGCTCGGGTTCGAACTCGAAGCGTTCGTGCAAGTTTCCATGCGTAACGATCAGTCGAACTGGCACGAACGGTTCGCCGAGGCCGTCCGCGAATGGCCCGAAGTGGTCGGCGCATTCGTCGTCACGGGCGAAACGCACTATCTGCTGCGCGTCCTCGCCCACAACCTCAAGCACTACTCCGACTTTGTGCTGACAAAGCTCTACAAGGCGCCCGGGGTCATGGATATCCGCTCGAACATCGTGCTTCAGACGCTGAAAGAGGATTCCGGTGTGCCTGTGATCCTGCCGCAGCCGAGCGCGCCGCCCCGATAACCGCGACGCCGATGGGCCCGCCCGGTTTCGCCGGGGCCGCCGGGGCGCGCTTGCAGGCGGCGCGTCTCTCGCTCAGGCACGTGACGCCAGGCGCTCCGGCTCGCGCATTCCAAGCCGTGCGTCGACGAAGTCGAGGAACGAGCGTACTTTCGCGCGCGGGCGCGTATCGGGCAGGTAGACAAGGTGGACCGGGCGCGGCGCGGGGACGAACGCCTCGAGTACGCGCACGAGCCGCCCGGCCTCGATATCGGCCGCCACGAGCACGTCCGGTTGCAGCAGCAGGCCGGCGCCGCCGAGTGCCGCCGCGCGCAGCGCATGCCCGTCGTTCGAGACGAAGGCGCCGTTGACGGGCCAGGCGACATTCGCCTCGCCGCCCGGCGTGCTGCGCAGGCGCCAAGCTGTCTGCTGATTCCAGACGAGATGTCCGAGGCAGTGGTGTCGCGACAGATCGCCCGGTGTCAGCGGGCTGCCGTGGGCGTTCAGGTAGGCGGGCGACGCGCAGATCGTCATACGATAGGGCTGCAGCGGTTTGGCGACGAGGTCGGGGTCGACGCGCTCGCCGATGCGCACGGCGAGGTCGTAGCCGTCGCCGATCAGATCGACGAGCGCGTTGCTCAAGACGAGCTCGACCGACACGCGCGGATGGGCGGCGAGATATTCGGCGACGAGCGGTGCGACGACCCACGCGCCGAGCGTGGTCGGCGCGCTGATGCGCAGTGTCCCCTGCGGCAGCGCGTTGAGCGCCTGCACGGCGTCATCGGCGGCCCGAACCTGCTCCAGGGCGGCGCGGCAGCGCTCGTAGTAAGCGGCGCCAGCGTCGGTCAGGGCCTGCTTGCGCGTCGTGCGGTGTATGAGCCGTGCGTTCAGCCGCGTTTCGATCTCGCGAATGTACTTGCCCACCATGACCGCCGACATGTCCAGCCGCTCGGCTGCAACACTGAAGTTCCCGGCCTCGGCCACGGCAACAAAGACCTCCATCGAGCGCAGCTTGTCCATCGATTGCTAACCTGAGGTTTGTAATGCCCGAATGATAGAGCCGTTTATCGGTTCGCAGTCGCCCTCGAGAATGGCACCACTCAACAACGCAACGAAGGAGTGGACAACATGCGGATTCTTCTCGCAGGCGCAACGGGCGCGGTCGGCACGGCAGTAGGCAAGCATCTCGAAGCAGCGGGGCACACGCTGGTGCGTGTGGCACGCACAGGCGGCGACGTGCAGGCCGATATCACGGACGACGCGAGCGTCACGGCACTGTTCGAACGCGTGGGGCACGTCGATGCGATCGTCTCGACGACGGGGGCCCTGCATTTCGGCCCCGTCACGCAAACGACGGCCGCGCAGTTCAACGTCGGCTTGCAGAACAAGCTGCTCGGCCAAGTGCGGCTTGCATTGATCGGACAACACTACGTCAACGACGGCGGATCGATCACACTCACGAGCGGCATCGTCGGCGAGGAGCCGATCCGAGACGGCGCGAACGCGACGACGGTCAATGCCGCCCTCGAGGGATTTGTTCGCGCGGCAGCGTGCGAGCTTGCCCGCGGTGTGCGCATCAACGCCGTGAGCCCGACCGTGCTGACCGAATCGCTCGAGGCGTTCGGGCCGTACTTTCGCGGTTTCGAACCCGCGCCGGGCGCACGCGTTGCGCTCGCTTACGAGCGCAGCGTCGCGGGTGTGCAGACGGGCCGTGTCTATCGGGTCTGGTAAGCACGCTGCCGGCGGTGCGCGAAAAGGCAATGCCGCCGGATTCAGAATCGGCAGTCGTCGCTCGTCACGAGCTGAGCGAACGGCCCGTGCAACGTTGCATTGTGGTGGTCGATGATGGCGCGCGCGGCGCTCACAACCCCTTCAGTGCGTGAAAGGCGCCGCCGTGAAAAACGAGCGGGGCGACTTGTTCGGCATCGGGATGAACGCCGCACCGCTCGACTTCGCCGACAAAGATCACGTGGTCGCCTTCGTCGTAGCGGCTGCGGTTGTGGCACTCGAACCACGCGATCGCACCGTCGAGTACAGGCATGCCCGAGTCGCCGGCTGCATGCGATACGCCGGCGAAGCGGTCGCCTTTGACGGTCGCGAAGCGCTTGCAGAGTTCGAGCTGCGACGCGGCCAGGACATTCACGACGTAGTGGCTGTTGTCGCGAAAAACGGGCATCGACGCAGATTTCGTCGCCAGGCTCCAGAGTACGAGGGGCGGATCGAGCGAAACGGAGTTGAACGAGCTTGCGGTGATACCGATCAGCGCGCCCGACGGCGCACGCGTCGTGATCACCGTGACGCCGGTGGCGAACTGACCCAGCGCGCGCCGAAATGCAGCGACGTCGAAATTCGGTGGCGTGGCGCGCTTCATCGGGCATTCGCTCCTGTCGAGCGTGCGCTGCCGGCATGGGCGGCGAGCGGCGGAAGGGCGGGGGATTTCAGGGCGCGGGCGTCAGTCATATCGTGCGTAAAGGAATTGATCAGATTCTAATGGAATTGCGGCGTGGCGCCGCGCGAGTCCGCCAATGTGGGGAACCTATACGGATTGGCGCGAAACGCACTAAGCTGTCGAGTGGGCGCCCGGGCATGAGCCCGACTTACGGCGTATGAATCGAAAGGAGCGGTCATGACAACGCAGGGCAAAGGCAGCGCGATGGAAGGCGCAAGCAAAGACGCACGCGAAGGCGCAACCGAAACCGCGACGCTCGGGGGCGGGTGTTTCTGGTGCCTCGAGGCCGTCTATGTCGATGTCGAGGGCGTGCGGCGGGTCGAATCCGGGTATGCGGGGGGCAGCGTGCCGCGGCCCAGCTACGAACAGGTCTGCGACGGCAACACCGGCCATGCGGAAGTGGTCAGGGTCGAATTCGACCCGACCCGGATCAGTTTTCGCGAAGTCCTGCAGATTTTCTTCTCGATCCACGACCCGACGCAGCTGAATCGGCAGGGCAACGACGTCGGCACGCAGTATCGATCGGTCGTCTTCACGGAATCGGACAACCAGCGGGACGTCGCCCTCGAGGTCATCCGGCACCTCGAGCACGAAGGCGTCTACGAGGCCCCGATCGTGACGGAAGTGACGCCGCTCGACGGCAACTATTGGCCGGCGGAGGCCTATCACCAGAATTATTTCGCGCAGCACCCCGAACAGGGGTATTGCGCATTCGTCGTAGCGCCGAAGGTCGCGAAGTTCCGTGCGAAATTCGCCGCCTGGATGCGCCCCGGAGCGGCCTGAACGCCGCACGACACGCGCCTGAACGGCCGAGCTGTCGGCCGCATTCCGCCGAGCGTGTTTTGGCCGCTGTCCGGGTGCGCTCGCCCAGCGCGTTCAGTGGGCGAGCGGATTCGATTCCTCTGCGAGCCGCGCATAGGCGGCCGCGATCTCGCGCGCGAGCGAGATGCAGGTGAGGGGGGCCGAGCCCTCGGCCTTGTTGTTCGCGACGATCAACACGGGTTGCCCCGCAATCGCGTAACGCGCGGCCAGTTCAGCGAG
Source organism: uncultured Trinickia sp. (assembly GCA_966431825.1). Lineage (GTDB taxonomy): Bacteria > Pseudomonadota > Gammaproteobacteria > Burkholderiales > Burkholderiaceae > Trinickia. The sequence continues at coordinate 970 of CBJMQH010000053.1, read as the reverse complement.
GGCCGCGCGTGTCGCGGGGTCTTCGTCGACGAGCCGATCGAACGGTTCGTATTTCGCCTTCGCTTGCTCGTATTTGAACCCGCCGTGCAGGCTCCACCTCACGATCAGCGGCCCTGCCGGTGCGTCGCCATCGAGCAGCGCAAGCGCCGCCGCCTGCCGCAGCGGGTCGGGCATACGCGCATGCAGTCCCACGCAGTAGCGCACGCCGCGCTCGCGCAACATTCGGACGAGACGCGGCGTCAGCAGGCACGCGTCGCGGATTTCGACCGCGTAGCAGGGGCCGGGCGGCAGCGGCGGCAGCGCCGCGAAAAACGCCGCGAGCCGTTCGATCACGGCAGCCGGATCGGCGAGCATGCGGTTCGGCAGCGGCGGCAACTGGAAGACGAGTGCACCGGCCTTGGCACCGAGGCCCGCGAGACAAGGCTCGACGAACTCGCGCGTAGCCAGCGCCACATCGAGAAAGCAGGGATTGTCGGACACGGGCTCGCCGCGTTCGGCGCGCACCGTCGCGTCGGTCGCCGAGGCGGGCGCCTTCACGATGAAGCGAAAGCCGTCCGGCACCTGCTGGGCGTAGCGCAGGTAGTCGGCGATCGATAGTGGAGCGTAGAACGACCGGTCTATGCTGACCGTGCGCAGTACGGGGTGTCGGCCGTAAGCGTTCAGTCCGTCGCGCGCGAGCTTCGAATCGCTGTAGGTGTCGCCGTAGACGATGCCTTGCCAACCGGGAAACGACCACGACGAAGTACCGAGATGGACATTGGGCGGCAGCGCGCGTGCCGCCTCGACGACGTCGTCGGACGCCGACGCAGCCAGGACTTCCCGTGCGCGCTTCCGACGCTTCGGCTCGGCCGGCGCCTCGCCCTGCGTTGGATCGGGCGCCGCCGCACCGGCTAGCTCAGCACCGGCTGCCGCAGCATCGGCTGGCGCAGCATCGGCTGGCGCAGCATCGGCTGCCGGTTCTGCCTCACCG
>CBJMQH010000052.1:0-15591 GCA_966431825.1 uncultured Trinickia sp. | reverse complement strand
GCTGACGCTCGTCGCCGGCGCCACGCTCGAGTACGAGATCTCGCTCGTGCTGGCACGTGCCGCGGTCGGCGCGAGCCAGCTCGGCGGCGGTGCGCGCCTTGGCTGGGATGCCTTCCTTTGCACGCGCGAGGCGCAGAGCGACCGGGACGATGCGCGCTACGCCCTGCATGCCATTCATTGATTACGAGAAACAACGGAACGCCACGACATGAGTACGCCCCTCAAAACCCTCATTGCCAAGCTCGATGCGCTGAGCCTTGAAGCGGCCACGCGCGCCGCGAGTCTGTGCCTCGGGCGCGGGCATTACGAGGTCGATCTCGAGCATTTGTTCCTTGCCTTGCTGGAGCAGCGTGCGAGCGACGTCAGTGTCGTTCTGCGGGCGAACAAGCTGAGCGCCGAGGCACTGCGCTCGGACCTCGAACACGAACTCGAACGGCTGAAGACCGGCAACACGCGTACGCCCGTCTTCTCGCCGCATCTGATCGCCCTGTTCGAACAGGCATGGCTCATCGCCTCGCTCGATTCGCTGACGGGCCGGATCCGTTCGGGCCATCTGCTGCTCGCGCTGTTGACGGCGCCGGACCTCGCGCAGTTTGCGGCGCGCATGTCGCCGGTGTTCGGCCGCATCGCCGTCGCCGATTTGAAGCACAAGTTCGACGAGGTGACGGCCGGTTCGGCGGAAGCCGAGGCCGCGGCCGCAGCGGCGCAAGACGCGCGCGCGGGCGGTGCCGATGGCGTCGATCCGATCGCGCAGGGCCCGTCGAAGACGCCGGCGCTCGATACGTATACGACGAATCTGACGCAGCGTGCGCGAGAGAACCAGATCGATCCGGTGATCGGGCGTGAAGCGGAGATTCGCCAGACGATCGACATCCTGATGCGTCGCCGGCAGAACAATCCGATCCTGACCGGCGAGGCCGGCGTGGGCAAGACGGCCGTCGTCGAAGGGCTCGCGTTGCGGATCGCGGCCGGCGACGTGCCGGCGCCGCTCGTCGGCGTCGAGCTGCATGTCCTCGACATGGGTTTGCTGCAGGCCGGTGCCAGCGTGAAGGGCGAGTTCGAGAACCGGCTCAAGAACGTGATCGACGAAGTCAAGAAGAGCGCCGTGCCGATCGTGCTCTTCATCGACGAGGCGCACACGATCATCGGTGCGGGCGGGCAAGCCGGGCAAAACGATGCGGCGAATCTGCTGAAGCCGGCGCTTGCGCGCGGCGAGCTGCGCACGATCGCGGCGACGACGTGGGCTGAGTACCGCAAGTACTTCGAGAAGGACGTCGCGCTTGCGCGCCGCTTCCAGGTCGTCAAGGTCGACGAGCCCAGCGAGACGCTGGCGGCGGCCATGGTGCGCGGTTTGGCCGCGCGCATGGAAGCGCATTTCAACGTGCGTATCCTCGACGAAGCGATTACCGAGGCGGTGCGGCTGTCGCATCGCTACATCACGGGCCGCCAGCTGCCCGACAAGGCGATCGGTGTGCTCGATACGGCCTGTGCGAAAGTCGCGCTCGCGAACGGCTCGACGCCGGCCGTGATCGACGATGCACGCAAGCGGATCGAGCGGACGGACGTCGAGATCGCCGCGCTCGAGCGCGAGATCGCAACGGGCACGACCGGCCCGGGGCAAGCCGAGCGCCACGCCGAGCGGCTTGCCGCGCTGCGTGCTGCGCGCGACGAGGACGCGGCGGCCCTCACCGCAGACGAAGCGCGTTACGAATCGGAGCGCGCGCTCGTGGCTAAGGTCGGCGAGCTGCGCGCAGCGCTCGAAGCCGGGGCCGGCGAGGGCGCGCAGGATCTGCGTGCGCAACTCGACCAGCAGCTCGCAGCGTTGCAGGCACTGCAGCAGTCGCGGCCGATGGTGCCGTTGCAGGTCGATGCGCATGTCGTTGCGGAGATTGTCGCGGCCTGGACCGGCATTCCGCTCGGTCGCATGGTGAACGACGAAATCGAGACGGTGCTCAAGCTGAAGGACACGCTCGCCGAGCGCGTGATCGGTCAGGACCATGCGCTCGATGCGATCGCACAGCGCGTGCGCACGGCGAGTGCGAGCCTCGAAGATCCGAACAAGCCGCGTGGCGTATTCCTCTTCGTCGGTCCCTCGGGCGTCGGGAAGACCGAAACGGCGCTGGCGCTGGCCGATATCCTCTACGGCGGCGAGCGCAAGCTCGTCACGATCAACATGAGCGAGTACCAGGAGGCGCACAGCGTCTCGGGCCTCAAAGGTTCGCCGCCCGGTTACGTCGGCTACGGCGAGGGCGGCGTGCTGACCGAGGCCGTGCGACGCAACCCGTACTCGGTGGTGCTGCTCGACGAGATCGAAAAAGCCCACCCCGATGTGCTCGAAATGTTCTTCCAGGTTTTCGACAAGGGCACGCTCGACGATGCCGAGGGCCGCGAGATCGACTTCCGCCATGCGCTCATCATCCTGACGTCGAACGTGGGTTCTTCGGCCGTCATGCAGGCTTGCCTGAACAAGACGGCCGAGGAATTGCCGAGCGCCGACGAGCTGGCCGAGACGCTGCGTCCGCAGCTCTACAAGGCGTTCAAGCCGGCCTTTCTCGGGCGCGTCAAGGTTGTGCCGTACTACCCGATTTCGGACGATGTGCTCGCCCAGATCATCGAACTGAAACTCGAACGGATTGCAGGGCGCGTGGCTGCCCATCACCGCGCGACGTTCTCGTGGGACGAATCGCTGATCGATGCGGTGCTCGCGCGCTGCACGGAAGTCGATTCCGGTGCGCGCAACGTCGATCACATCCTGAACGGTACGCTGCTGCCGGAACTGGCCGAGCAGGTGCTGGGCCGTATCGCCCAGGGCGAGCCGATCGAGCGGATTGCGGTGCGTGCCGGCGAGACCGGCGAATTCGAATACGAGGTGAACTGAGATGGCTGTCGATCTCGATACGCTGCTCGCGCCGCTCGACGGTGCGTCGCCTTGCGGCGAGGACATGCTGTTCTCGGTCGAATTCGATGCGATTCAGGAAGCACGCCGCTTCGACGATCCGTCGCTCGATCAGGGCGAATGGGTGACCGAAGTCAAAGAGGCCGATTGGGGCTTCGTGGTCGAGCGCACGACGACGCTCATGCGCACGCGCACGAAGGACTTGCGGCTCGCTGCGTGGCTGGCCGAGGCGCTCGCGATGCGGGAGGGCGTCAGCGGCTTGGCGCAAGGCTATGCGTTGCTGGGCGGGCTCGTCGAGCGTTATTGGAACGAGGTGCACCCGCTGCCGGAGGGCGACGATACCGAGTACCGGCTGGGTAACGTGAGTTGGCTCGCCGGCCGCACGGCCGACCTGCTGCGCGGCATGACGGTGGTTCAGGGCTCGGGCCGCAGCTATACGGCGCTCGATTGGGACGTGGCGACGCAGGTCGCCCAGGCCATCAAGCGCGATCCCGATCATGCGGCCGATATTGCGCGCGGCAAGCCGTCGGTCGACGAGATCGACACCTCGCGCCGGCTGACGCCGGCGCCGTTCTACCGCACGCTGCTGGCCGACTTGAAAGCGTTCGAGGCGGCGATGCTCGCGCTCGAGCGCGTGCTCGACGAACGGGCCGGCAACGATGCGCCGAGCTTTCGTCAGGCGAAGGATGCATACGAATTCGTCTACGGTCTGGCCGAGCGGTTCGGCCGCGATGTCGGGGCGGTCGTGCCGAACGCGCCGGCGGTTGCGCAACCGCAGCCGCAGCAGGCGCCGCAGGGTGCCGAACGCGCTGAACCGACCTTCAAGACGCCGATTTCCACCCACGACGAGCCGCCGATCATGCCCGTTTCCCAACCCGTTCGCGTACCCGGCGCGATTCAGTCCCGCGCGGATGCGGTGGCGCAGTTGCGGGCCGTCGCGCGCTTTCTGCGGGCCACCGAACCGCACAGCCCGGCTGCTTATCTGGCCGACAAGGCGGCCGAGTGGGCCGATATGCCGCTGCACCAGTGGCTCGCGGCTGTCGTCAAAGACGACGGCTCGCTTTCGCATATCCGCGAACTGTTGGGCGTGAAGCCCGAAGAGCAGGGCTGACGCGGCCGCGACGGACGCTTTTTTCAGCCTCCGCCGCGCTCGCCGCTTTTTGCGTTGCTCGCGGGCGGCGCGTTGATGACACCCTGGGCCAGATTGCCGATATGGGTTTCGGCCGCTTCCCTCGCATCGCCGAGCGCGCCGGCCAGGAAGCGGGCTGCCGTTCGGCCGAGGGGGCCCTTTGCCCTGTGAGCAAGGCGTTCTGACAGGCTTGTGGCTGCGTCCAGCTTCCCCGTCTCCTCGAATCGCCTAAGGCGCGTCTCGATCGCATATTGCGTGCTGAAGTGGTCTCTACCGTTCAGGTAGATCGTGGTCGCAAGCGCAGCGCCGATGCCGGCCAGAATGCCGAGCACGATATTCCCGCCGGAGAGCGCAGTCACGAGGCCGGCTGTCGCGAGTGCGGCCGTGAGAACCGCCGCGCCGTGCCGCTTTTCGTTGATGGTCTTTCCGCTTGCGTCTGCCTGGTCCCTCAGTGCGGCAAGTCCTGCTCGATGTGCGTCGCTCCCGCGCTCGCAGACGACTTTTCCCTTCGGATCGACATAGGCGCCCCTTCTGCCCATGACGGCTCTGACCGCCGGATCGCTCGACGGCCACCCGGCGGGAAGATGACGAAAGCGTTCCTCATCCGGGTTCTTGCTATCGACGATTGCAAGCGTCGACGGGTCGATTGCGACGTACTGTTTTCGCTCGGAGAAGTAGAGCGGCTTCGGCGGGGGGCCGACATCGTGGGGGCGAGGAGGGCGAGGGGGGCGAGGGGGGCGTGCACGCTTCGCGTTTTTTTCGCATTGTTCTTTCGCATCGATCTAGGCGGGGGCGGAATCGGCGCGCGCGAGCACGCGGGTCGTTGCGGATGACGTAGCAGAGGGCATGGAAAGCCTCCTTGCGATTCATGCTTGGGTTCAAAACAGGGTTTCCATCAAGGCGCAGGCCTGTTGATGCAATCCGGGGCGCGTGGCGTCTTGCGCACACAGGCTCAGGCACTCGCGCAAGGTTTCGCGCGCCTCGTGATCCTGCGAAAGCGCAAGCTGGCACTCGGCCATGCGGAACACCGGGCCCGGGTCCGCAGGCGAGAGCGCCGCGGCCGCCGAAAAATGGCCGAGCGCCAACTGATGTTCGCCCAGCTGCTGCAATGCATTGCCGGTGGCCAGATGTAAATCGGGTTCCTGCGGGTCGATCAGCGTCAACGGTGCGAATTGCCGCACGGCGGCCTCGTAGTCGCCCTGGTTGTAGGCGTCGAGCGCTTGTTCATAGGCGTCCATCATTTCCTGATCGGCAATTTGAAGTGGTTCTTTCAAACTACCGTGCTTTGCGATGATCTCCGCGTATTGCTCGCCAAAGCCTTCGTTAGCTACGTTCATGGTGTCTCCTCCAAGCTCCAGGGACATGTTCGTGGGACTCGACTGATCCGCGCGTGGCGGCTTAGCCGGCTACCTTGGCGTCGGGTTCTCCGAGCGTGTTCACAGCCAGCTTTTCATAGGCTTCCACCGTGTCGCTCGCGCTACCTGTCACACAGAGCGCAGCCGTTCGCAGGCACGAATTGTCGAAGTAGTGTCCGATCCGCTGAGACATGTCCTTCGCGATGTCGACCTTGCCGAACTTGATCAGGTTGTTCACCCGCTGCTCGGTTGCGAGGTGACCGACGCTATCTTTTGCGTTCAGATAAATGGCTGTCGCGACAACGGCGCCCGCCGCGGTTGCTGCCGCGGCAATTCCCACCGGTGCCACCGCCGCTCCTGCGGCGAGCACGCCAATCCCGCCCACAATGGCGCCACCGCCTCCGAAAGCGCCCGCCACCTTGATTGCCGTTTTAACGTGCCCGCTTTCCGCTCGCCTTTGGGTGTCTGCGTCCGCAAGCGCCCGAAGCGTCGTCAGCATGGACTTATAAACAAAGGAGTCTCGTTCAATAACGACTTTTGCTTCCGGATTGATGTATACGTCCGGTTGATCCTTCAGAGGGCGAAAAATCGGTGAGCGCTCGATCAGGGCATCGGCTAGCGCTCCTTCGAAACGATGGAATTGTTGGCTCCCCGGGCGTTGTGCCGAAGTTTCTCCATTGCCATCGCGCTGTGCGGATTCGTTCTTCGACTGGGCGGTTCGAAGCGTGGCCCGGTCAACCGTGACCATCTTCGAGCCGTCATACAAGCGCAGTGGAGTCGCGACGGTCTCGGGCGAAGGGCGAGGCTGCGATTCGGCTCCCGCTGGGCCGGCGGGAAGAGACGCGGAGGGCGCCAAAGTCGGGACAAGGGTTACGGCGATATTAGGTGCGAGCATGGTGGCATTCCCGGAGGCATTAATTTATTGGGGCGAGAATTCGGGGTCGTTCGATGTCTTGCTGACAAAAACAGACGCGCTACCGCGAGATTTGAGCGACATGAGAAAAATCGTGCGCTTCGTTATTGCGGTAATTCGGTGCGGCGTTTGTGTGAGTGATATTAGCGGCGACAAGCTGAATCAGCAGAACCAGCTTCGGCAATTCGGACTTTTCTGCCGATTGCACGAAGATGGAATCTGCGAATTCTCCAATAGACGGATCGGATGAATGCGCGCGCCGGATAGCGAGGTTTGCCTCTGGCAAGGCGTCGCTACGGCGAGGTGAGGAAGAGGTGGATCAGATGCCGGTGCCGCGGCGGCGAGTCTGCCTCAAGTGGATGTACGCGAGGCGCAGCGTGATCGCCGGCGCACTCCGAATGGAGCCGCCGGCAGCAGGAAGGGGAGGGGACGGCTACGGCCTACTGCCCGACGCGGAACTCGATGCGCCGGTTGCGCGCGCGCCCGTCGTCCGTGCTGTTCGATGCAATCGGCTGATCGGGGCCGACGCCCATCGTCGCCATCGTCTCGGCGGCGAGCCCCTTCGTCACGAGGTAGCCCTTGACCGCGTCAGCGCGCGCCTGGCTCAGCGCAACGTTCGACTTGCGATTGCCCGAGTTGTCGGTGTGACCGATGATTTCGACTTTCTTGCCGGGCATCTTCGCGAGCACGGCCGCCATTTGATCGAGAATGGCCCGGCCCTGCGGCGTCAGCGTTGCCGCGCCCGTCTCGAACTCGATCGTCCGGTTTGCGAGCGTCGAATCGAGCACGCCTTGTTCGGAGGCGGCCACGCGCAACCCGTTCTTGATCGTGTAGGTGGGATTCAGGGCATTCGCCATGTCGCTCGCGATTTGCTGGCGCGTCGCTTCGTTGCCGACTTCGCCCTTCACGTCGATCTGCGTGCCGTTGATCTTCAGCTGCCCCTTGCTGATCTGCTTCAATTGCGGCCCCAGCAGCTTCTGCACGTTCGCTGCCCAGTTCGGCGGCGTTGCGACACCGCCGACCTCGATCTGGTCGACCACATTCGCCGCCCCGTAAGTGTCGCGCAAGCGCTGAAGCACAGCCGAATGCGTGGCCTCGTCGGGCACCTTGCCGCTCGCCACGACCTGCCCTGGCACGGCATCGGCCTGCGGCGGCACCTTGACGGGGCCGCCCGGCACATTCGCCGGACCGACGCCGGTGGTCGTATCCGCCCCCGTGCCCGAGCCCATCGTCGCCGCGCCTGCCGTGCCCGTTCCGGGGGCGGGCAGGGCAGCCGAGCGTACGGCCATGCCGCTGTTGCCCACCGGCGTCACGGTGGCCGGGCCCGCGTTGTCGGCCCACGCTGCGCCGGCGCCGACAAGGCAGCCGGCCGCGACGAGCGCCGTGACGAGCGCCGAGTGCACGCCGGATCGGCCGGTACTGAAGACTGCATCCATCGTTCGAACTCCGAACATTGCCCGCATCGCACTACGCTCCTACGAACGCTTCGCGGAACGTATCGATGGCGATACGCAGCGAGAGCTGAGGTTGATCGAGGTAGCTGACGAGCTTGCTGATTCCATGTTCGTTCTGTGCGTGTGCGTCGATCCATTCGGGATCGTCGATATCGATGTTGTGTTCTGCATAGACCTGCGGATCGAGCACGCTGTGCAGCGTACGCGGCGAAGCGCCGTTGAAGCCGATGACGAGCCGCTCGCGCGAGGCGATCGTGCCGATGAAGATCGCCACCTCGAAGTCGGCTTGCGCAAGAAACGGCGCAACGAGCTCGAGCCAGAACGCAGCCACGAGGCTCCGATAGAACATGTCCGTCGGCAGCGGCAGCGTGAGCCCGCGTTCCAGGTGGCGCGAATTGCTCAGCATCACCGGTTTGAGCAGCGAGCCGAGCGCGAGCATCGCGCCGCGCAGGCGGACCGGGTGGCCGCTCGCGAGCAGCATCTGTTCGAGCCCGGCAAGCGTCTGATGCTCGACGAAATCGCGGAATGTGCCGTCGTGCGGGTTCGAAATGCCGGCATCGACCGAGACCTGCGTCTCGCCGAGCGCCTGCAATGCCGCCGTCGACTCTTCGCAGTCGTAGACGGTCTGCATTTGCGCGGCGGCGCGCGACCAGAGCCGCGCGAACGCGAGCGGTGCGCGCGCGAGGAACGTGATCGGCCGCTCGACCTCGAGCGCCGTGGCCGCGATTAATGGAAAGCGCCGCTGCGAACGGTCCTGGCTCGTCATGAAGTGACCGGCGATCGCCAGCTTGCTCTGCGAACCGAGGAACGCGAAATGCATCGGCTTCGCGTCTTCGTACACGAGCTTCCAGCGCGGGTCTTCCGCGAGCTGCTCGAGTGCGCCGGCCACCCAGCGATCGAGCGTCTGCAAGAGCTGCGGATGGTGCAGGCTCTTCACGAAGTCGCCGCGTGAGGGGATCTTGCCGAAGTAGGCCAGCTGCGTTTGCACCGGCTGTGTCATTGCGCGGCTCCTGTATTGGCGGCCGTCCCGTTCGACGGGCCTGCTGTCATTGCACCGGTCATTGAGCCTGCCGGTGCGCTCGTGCCGCCCGTCGAGATGACGCCCGTCGCTACCGTACCGGGCGCCGCATCCTGGCTGCCTGCGGCTGCCGCAGTCACGCCCGAGGCGGGGGCCGTGCCGATTGCTGCGGCCGCTGCCGTGCGGGCGGCGGCCACGTCGACGACCGAGGTCGGCAGATGCGTGCCGCGCAGGCTTTGCTGCTGCGGTGCGTCCCCGCCGCCGCTCGACGGCTGCGACGTGCTGACGATCTTCATGCTCAGCGACACCGTCACGCTGCCTTGCGTCCACGACAGCGCGAAAGTGCCGTCGGGGTTGCGCACGCGGTGTGCCGAGTTGATCAGCTTCTCGAGCCCGTAGCGACCGGGTTCGTTGACGAGCTGGATCGTGCGGCCGTCGAAAGCGGTGGCCGTCAGCGTCGCGCCGGCCGCGCCCTGCGGATTCGGCCAGACGAAGTTCGCCCATTGCGGCGGCGTGTTGCGATAGCGCAGTTGCTGCCCGTCGATGGTGAGCGTGAACTCGGTCGTGCCCTGGCCCGGCTGCGGCATGATCTGGAACACCGTCTGCGGTTCCGACGACGCCTGGCTCGCACCGGCGGCTGCACCGGAGAGCGGTGCCACCCAGCGTGCGAAGCCGCCTGCGAAGTCGGGCGTCAGCGCGATACCCATGCCGCCCCACGTGCGCGGCGTCAGGGAATCGCCGCGACGCACGGCGAGCGGGCCCAGGGTCGTGCCGACGAACTTCGAGACGGCACCGTCCGGACCGAACACCTGCGCAATTTCGCCGGCGCCGGCCTCGACCTTCGCATCGGCGGCGAACGGGTACTTGTTCGCCAGCGACGTCTGGAACGTGTTGTAGACCTGCGCGTTCCAGACTTTGTTCACTTCATCGCTGGCCGGTTCGATGACGACCGCGAAAGCCTGCATCAGCGGACGCACGAGCAGCGGGCGCAGCGCCTTGCGTTGATCGTCGGTCAGCCCCGTCAGCATCTGCTCGTCGACGAACTTCAGCGAATCGGCCAATTCCGACCCGTTGCCGTCGAGCGTCTGCTGCATCAGCTCACGCGCGCCGGGTCCCGGATCGCCCTGGTTCTTGAGGATATTGAAGCGCGTACGGACCTTCGACAGCGATTCCATATACCCGAGCAGCAGCGACGCGTTGTCCTGCTTCGCGACGATCCGTGCGAGGCCTGCAAACGCCGAGCCCACCGGGCCCACGGTCGGCGAGCCGAAGCCCGCGTCGATGTCCACGCCCGCGTTCTGCACGGCCTGCGTACGCGACGAGAACAACCGCTTGAACCAGCCCGTCATGCCCGTCTGCGCGCGCTGCAACGTCGTGGACGCGAGCGCCGGGTTGTCCCAGGCCGTTTGGTCGTAGGCGGTTTCGAGGATCTTGCGGATCGGCGAATCCTGCGGGTCGCCGAGCCGGTTCATCACGTCGACGGCCTGTTGGAACGTACCGAAGTCGCGCACGGCGATGCCCTGCATGAAGCGCTGCCAGTGCTGGGCATATTCGGTCTTGTACATCTGCGTGAGCGCCTTCTGGATCTGCTCCGGGCTGCCCTCGAGCGTCAGATCGTCCTGCGATGCGGTGTTCAGCACCCAGTCCTTCGCCTGCAGTTCCTTCGTTGCCGCGTCGCGAATAGCGGGGCGCACGTAATCGAACCAGGCCTCGCGCGTGAACGTACCGGGGATGGCGTAGCTGCCCCCCACGACGCTGGCACCGCCGTCGCCGACGATGCGGGCGACCGTCATCGGCGCGAAGCGTGTCGACGCGCGCGCCTTGATTTCCTCGTAGACGCGCTGACGGGCCGGCATGCCGCGCACCACGCGGCGCAGATTTTCGCGCGTCTGGTCGACGAGCGAGAGGTTCGCTTCGATCATCGGCCAATCGTCGTCGGAGACACGCGACAGATAGAACGTGATCATGCGCTCGGCGCTGCGGATCATCTCGTCACGCGGCATGTTGCCGCGATTCGTTTCGAGCCAGCCGCGCCAGAAGCGCGCCAGCTGATCGGTCAGGTGCGCCGCTTCGACGTGGCGCTTGTCCGACAGCATCAGGTACGTCTTCAGCGCGTTGTAGGCATCCTCGACATTCGTCGGCGACGCATCGCTGTAGAGCCCGTTCTGCGGCTGCGCCTGCATCGCGCTGCCTTGGCTTTGGCCCGCACGTGCGGAGACCGGCAGGGCGCCCGATTCGGGCGGACGCGTGAGCGGCGCGAGTTGGTCGGGGTGCGCGTCGACTTCCTTCAGGAACGCCGCGAGATTCTGCGAGACGGGCGCGAGCAGCAGCTGCTTCACGCCGCGGTAATACTCGGCGAGCAGTTGTTGTTCGATGCGATCGCCCTGGTAGAGGCCGAGCGAGACAGCGAGCGGCCGTTCGCGACGGAAGCGTTCGAGCTGGTCGATGCGGTCGGCGAGGATGTCCATCGCCTGCATGCGCGATTGCAAATCGTTGCGGTCCTGTTGCAACCGGACGATGTTGTCGAGGTCGGCCTGCACGTTCGCCGCGAGTTGCTGATTGCCGATCGTCGACCACGTCCAGCCGCCGAGCGCGAGCGCCAGCACGGCGACGAACGCGAAGAACGTCCCGTAGCGCAGCCGCGTTTTGGCCGGGCTCGCAAACTGGCGAACCGTCTGCCGGTCGGCGAAGATGACCTTCGAGAACAGATCGTGCAGGAAGAAACCGTTCTTCGAGACGCCCGTCTGCGGCGCCGGCAGCTTCGCGCTGCCCACGCCGAAGCGCTCGCCGATCCGCTCGGCCGCGGCACTCGTCGCCTGACCTTCCTGGAGCGCGCTCGTGAAATAGAAACCGCGCAGGATCGGCTTGTATTGGAACGGGTTGTTTTCGAACAGCGTGGCGAGGAATACGCGCAGTGCGGGCTTGATCGCGAGGAATTCGAGCGGGAACGAGAGCTGACCCGGAGAGAGCTTGTTGCCGCGGTTCATCGACAGCTGCGCGACGCTGATTTCCTTCAGGCCGTCATAAAGCTCTTCGAACCGCTCGTCGAACAGTGCGACGACATCGCGCTTCTCGTCGCGCTCGTAGGGCAGGGTGGCGCCCCAGACGCGATCGTATTCGTGGCGCTCGCCGCCGCCGAAGAACTCGCTGAAGCCCGTGATCAGATCCGCCTTCGTGAACATCACGTAGACGGGGGCGAACACTTCAAGCTTCTCCGTCAGCTCCTGCACGCGCTGACGCAGGCTGCGCGCGAGGTTGATCGTCGCGTCGGGCCGGCTCGTGGTGAGCTCGGCAATGCTGGCCGTGACGATGATCCCGTTGATCGGTGCCTTCGGACGGTAGCGCTTCAGGAGGCCGAGAAAGCCGAGCCATTCGCTGCGGTCTTCCTCATGGATGGCGTAGCGACCCGCCGTGTCGAGCAGGATCCCTTCCGTCGTGAAGAACCAATCGCAATTGCGCGTGCCGCCCATGCCGTGGATGACGGCGTCGTTCTTGTCGGCGAACGGAAACTGCAGCCCCGAGTTCAGCACGGCGCTGCTCTTGCCGGCCGCGGGGTTGCCGATCACGATATACCAGGGCAATTCGTAGAGCGCCGAGCCACCTGCCACCTGACCGATCTTCGAGGTCTTGATCGTTTTCACGGCGTCGACGAGCCGTGTGCGCAGCGCTTCGATCTCGGCCGGCTTGCCGACCGCCGGCGCGCTCGCCGGTTCGACCTGTGCCTGTTGTTCGAGCATATCGCCGAGCTTGCGATTCGCGCGGCGCGCGGCGATCCGCCGGACGATCCAGACGATCAGCACGACGGCCAGCACGATGCCGAAGACGGCAATCGGCCAGATCAAGGGGACGTCGAGCCCGACCGCCCCCGCGAACAGCAGCACGGCGAGCACGATAAGGCCGATCACGAGGAGCGTGCGTTTGTTGGTCAGCGCATTAAGAAAGCGTTGCATAAGGCGGTTTGAGTCTCAAAGAATGGCGCGACGAATGGCGACGGCGAACAGCATGGCGGATTTGAATGACTTGTCTATTTATTCCGTGGTGGACGGCGCGGCGGTGGGGCGGCGGCCCAGTACGAAGCCGGGTTTGCGGTACTCGACGTGGCCGAAATCCATCAATTTCCAGCGTCCCCCCCACGTCAGGCCAACCTGTTCGGCGGTTTGGCCATAGAGCTGGTAGCCGCGCATCGCCCACGGATCTTTCTCGGAAATGACGATCTTGCCGTCGCGCAAAAACGCGTTGTCGGCCGCGAGCCCATATTGGTGGTAGCTCTGAAACGCAGCTGCATTGGTGACGCCGCCGAGCTGTGCAAGCCGGTTTTGCCGTTCCGGACTTCGGTAACCTTCCAACAGAGCCATTTCGTATCCGTACTGCTCGCGCATGATCTTGTACACGAGCAATAGCCGCGTTCTAAAGTCGGCGTCGAGCATATTCCAGTCACGGCTTGCGTCGCGCAATGCCGGACGCACCTGCTCGACTTCCTGCGTCGCAAAGGCCTCGGGCGGCAGCGGCGGCGGGGGAACGAGCTGCTCCCCGTTCAATAGCGCGGCAATTTTCTGGTCGGGCGTACGCGTGTCGCCATCGAACTGAAAAAGCTGTCTGCCGCGCAATGCAATCGCCAACAATGGAGGCGCCGCAAGGATACCTGCCGTGATCAAAATCAGCAAGCGTTGCCGACGCAGTAGATTTTTCGTGTCGACAATTGCCGATTGTGAAAATCTTACTGATTCGGAGAGCTGGCCGCGCACGTGGGTGACGCTGCGTGAAGTCTGTCGCGTGATTCGGCGATGCAAATTGGCTACGGCGCCGAATAGGGCTGCGCGCGCGGGCGGCAATAGCAGCACGGCGGCGATCGTCACGGCGACGGTGAAATAGAAGGCGAGTGCAACGGCAATCAAAGTCGGCCCCGGGAGGGAAACAAATTGTTTTTTGTAATGCTTGCTCTTAGAATCTGGCCTGCTCAACGCAGGACCAGTATTATCACGGCGAATTAAACCCAGATTCAATGAGACAGTGAATGAGTGCGCCGGACAACAACGGTTCGAAAGCGCCGCCCAGCTTGCTTTCCGATTCGGCCCAAGGGGCTGCTGACAACGGTTCGCGCATTCTAGCGAGTCTGGAAGGTCGCGTCGCGGCCGGCCAGCCCCGCGCACGCGGCGAGGCCCGCTCCCGGAAGCCGCTCTATGCGGTGCTTGCCGCAGCGATCGTCGGTATCGGCGCGATAGGGGCGTGGCAATGGCAGCGCGCGGGCGACGACGATGCCGCCGGCCGTCAGGTGGCCGCGACCGCCGTGCATGAGGCTGGGCACGATGCAGGGCATGCGGGCTCGGCGCCGGTGGCGGCAACTGCGGCCACGATGCGCATGGCTGCCAACGGCACGGGTGCGGCGGCTTCCGCGGCAAACGTTTCCGGTGCAGCGACACCGGGTGCCTCGGCGGCCGCTGCGACAGTAGCGGCGGCCTCTGCGCCGCAGCCTGCCGTCATCGTCGCAGACGATTCGCCGGCACCTGCTGCCCCGGCGGCGGCATCGAGCTCGACCGCGGCCCGCCCGGGCGATGCAGGTCGGCTTGCGCGGGCATTGACCGACGGCATGCCCGCCGGCTCGAAATCGTCCGCCGCGCCGGCAGCCTCGAAGCATGCGAATGCGGCGCCGCGCGACGTTGCCAAGCCCGCTGCGGGCGGTTCGAAGACCGCTGCGCACGGGGCTGCCCCGGCGGCACCGCACGATGCCAAAGCGCACCATGAAGACACGCGGCTCGCCGCGAAGCACGCACCGCAGAAACAGGCGAAGGCGAAGCAAAAGGACGATCCCGACGCCGACCTGCTCGCCGTCCTGATTGCGCGAACGAAGCCCTACGAGCAAAAGAGCGCCAAGGGCGCCGCGACTTCGGGCTCATCGACGAAAGCTGCCCCTGCCGAAAAAGCACGCAAGGCGACGCTCGCCGAGCAGGTCGCGGAATGCGACAAGAACGGCTTCTTCAAAGGGCAGATCTGCCGCTGGCGTGTCTGTTCGGGGCGCTGGGGCACCGATCCGTCGTGCCCGTCGAGCGCGCCGCCGGCGTCGAGCCCGTCTGCGGCAAACGTCGCGACGCAGTCGCAGTGACGAGCGTCTGGGGCCTCGTCGGTGCCGAGCGCGATGCGCTGCTTGACGGGCGGGCCGCTGCGCTGACGTCGGACCCCGCGCCTCGGCACGCATGCGCGGCGTCCGGCTAGGGCTTCAGAACGACCTTGATGCAGCCGTCCGCTTTTTCGCGGAACGTCTTGTACATGCCCGGGCCTTCCTCGAGCGACACCGTGTGCGTGATGACGAACGACGGGTCGATCTGACCGCTTTCGATGAGTCCCAGCAAGTGCGGTGTCCACCGGTTCACATGCGTTTGACCCATGCGCATCGTAAGGCCCTTGTTCATGGCGGCGCCGAACGGAATTTTGTCCACGAGCCCGCCATAGACGCCCGGAATCGACAGCGTGCCGCCGGGCCGGCAGACGTAAATCATTTCACGTAGCACGTGCGGTCGATCGGACTCCAGCATGACGGCCTGCTTGACGCGGTCGTAGATCGAATCGATCGAGCGCGTGGTATGCGACTCCATGCCGACGGCGTCGATGCACTTTTCCGGACCTTTGCCGCCCGTCAGGTCGCGCAGACGGTCGAGCACGCTTTGCGCATCGAAATTGATCGTCAGTGCGCCGGCGGCGCGGGCCATGGCGAGCCGCTCCGGTACGCGATCGATCACGACGACCTGGCGCGCGCCGAGCAGGAGCGCACTGCGAACCGTCATCTGCCCCACCGGACCCGCACCCCAGATCGCCACCGTATCGGTCGGCT